>JBFYTD010000102.1:0-10481 GCA_041300885.1 Anaerolineae bacterium
GGTCATGATGGGGCCGGGGCGGAACTCGAACTCCATCGTCTTCTGGTTGAAGACCGAGACGCCGGTGACATCTGAGGGCAGCATGTCGGGGGTGAACTGAATGCGGCGAAAGTCGCAGCCGATTGAGCGGGAGATAGCGCGCGCCAGCATCGTCTTGCCCACCCCAGGCACGTCCTCGATCAGCAGATGACCTTCGCACAACAATGCCAGCAAGGTTGTCTGCACCTCACTGCGTTTGCCGATGATCACATTCTCTACGTTGTCACAGATACGGTCGGCAACGTTCTTGACAATCGAAACGTCGGGCATTACGGTGTATGACCTCCACGAACAGGCTGGTAACTACCCAACCACAGGCGTCGGGCACTTGACTATGCGTTTTCGCAAGCATGTGCCAGGCTGAAAAAGAATGCAAGCGAGCTCAGGTGCCCGGCGCCTAAGATTGTAGCATCCTGATTATACCCTGACTGTAGCTGAACCGGCAATTGGTGCAGACTGGATTAACGCTGCAACAGCCGGCCAGTGACTTTGCCCGCCTTGCGTGGAGGCTGGACTGCACGAACTTCGTTTCTGTTGGCTGCTTGTTTGGCTTTGCTGCGCGCACTCGTGCTATGCTATAATCTGGCTATGGCTGAACGTATTCTTGTGGTGGAAGATGACCCCCGCATGGCTGACCTGTTGCGGCGCGGTCTGATATTCGAGGGCTACCAGGTGGAACTGGTGGGCGACGGCGAGACAGCGCTGCAAACGGCGCGCAAGGAGATGCCCGACTTAGTGGTGCTGGACCTGATGCTGCCCGGCGAACTGGATGGGCTGGAGGTATGCCGGAGGCTGCGCGCGGCCAGCGACGTGCCCATCCTCGTGCTGACGGCGCGCGGCACGCTGGGCGATAAGGTGGCGGGTCTGGACAGCGGCGCCGACGACTACCTGGTCAAGGCCGATTTTCACTTCGAGGAGTTGGTGGCGCGCATCCGCGCACTGTTGCGTCGTCGCCAGCCGCCGGCGCGTCAAGAGGTGCTGCGCTTCGCCGACCTGACTCTCTCCCCCGCCGGCCGCGAGGCCACGCGCGGGGAGCGCCGCATCGAGCTGACTGCCAAAGAGTTCGACGTGCTGGAGCTGTTCATGCGCAACCCGCGCCAGGTGCTGACGCGCGACGTGATCTACGACCGCATCTGGAACTACGATTTCGGCGGCGAGAGCAACATCATCGAGGTCTACATCCGCTACCTGCGCGCCAAGCTGGAGCAGGACGGCGAAGCGCGCCTGCTGTACACTGTGCGCGGCGTGGGCTATGTGCTGCGCGAGGAGTGATGGCGCAACTTACCTTTAACAAGTCCTCATGCTGGCATAAGCTGCGCTTAAGCTTGACGATGCACAGTTAGTATGTGGCACCACGTTCTCCCTCCACGGCTTCGCCCATGACTCTGCGTTTTCGGCTAACCTTCTGGTACACCGTTCTGCTGGCTGTCGTGCTGCTGATTTTCGCGCTTGGTTTCCACATGGTGGTGGCGCAAGCGCTGTATAACGAGGTGGACGATACCATCCGCAGCCAGGCTGAGCAGGTGGTGGCCGTCTTTGAAGTCAACATCGACCCGATGCGCAGCCGGCTGCCCAACACAGCGATCGTGTTTGCCTCGCAGGTGTTCGCCCAAGCCACCTCGATCGAAGGCGCCGTCATCGACACGTCGCCTAGCCTGGGTGAAGAGAAACTCGCCCTGCCGGATAGCGTCTTGCAGAAGAACCTACAAGGGGAGAGCGGATTCTACGATTGGCTGAGTCGCGACGCCACTATGCGGGTCTACAGCGCGCCTGTGCGCTCACCGGACGGCGCGGTGGTGGCCACTGTCCAGGTGGCTCAGTCGCTGGACGCCATCAACTCTATGCTGCAGGTGGCGCGCTTGGCGCTGCTGATCGGCGGCGGCATGGCAGTGGCCCTGGCCGCCCTGGGCGGCGCGATCATCTCTGGCACCGCCCTGCGCCCCCTCAACCAGATCGCGGCCACTGCCAGCCGTATTGCCCGGGCTGAAGATCTGGACCAACGCATCGAGGGCGCCTATCCTGACGACGAGGTGGGGCAACTGGCCGACACCTTCAACCAGATGATGGAGCGTTTGCAGGACCTGTTCAATACCCAGCAGCGGCTGGTGGCGGACGTGTCGCACGAGCTGCGCACACCGCTGGCCACCATTCAGGGCAACGTTGATCTGTTGCGCCGCGGTGCAGCCAGCGACCCGACTATGCTGGGCGAGGGGCTGGAGGCTATCGGTCAAGAGGTGGCCCGCATGACCAGACTGGTGCGTGACCTGCTCTTGCTGGCCGAGGCCGACGCCGGGGTGCAGCTCACCCTCAAGCCGGTGGAACTGGACACCCTGTTACTGGAGGTGTACCGCGAGGCGTTGCTGATGGCCAATGGCCGCGTCAAGGTGCGGCTGGGTCACGAGGACCAGGCCCAGGTGCTGGGCGACGCCGACCGGCTCAAACAGTTGCTGCTCAACCTGGTGAGCAATGCTATCGCCTACACCCCACCCGACGGCGCCATCACGCTAAGTCTGCATTGCCGGCCCGATGGCTGGGTACGCGTTACAGTCGCGGATACGGGCATCGGCATTGCGGTCGAGGATCAGCCGCAGATCTTCGATCGCTTTTGGCGGGTGGACCGCGCTCGTACCCGTGCGGCCGGCGGCAGCGGGCTGGGTCTGAGCATTGCCAAGTCGATTGCCGAGGCGCACGGGGGAACCATCGCGGTGGAAAGCGAGCCCGGCAAAGGCTCGACCTTCGAGCTATTGTTACCGCAGGCCCTCCCACCCAGCGCCAATGGCTTGCCAGCGTAGGGTTTCGTTGCATCTCCGTGGGTTGAGTAGGCGTCTGCGCCGTACACCTGCACTGCGCGCAGGCGCAAGTGTCGAAACCCGCCTGCCTCTCGACCATACCCTGTAGTTTCGGGAGCCTGCCGTCTTGACAGCCTCTCTGGTCTGGGTATAATCACATGTGCTAGCTTGGTGTCTCAGGCTAGCTTACCAGTGACGGCGTGAGCACAGTCTCGCATCCACCCACTGCATAGGAGAGGCAAGTCACGAAACTAACGACCTTGAAGCCACTCATCTCACCACCGGTAGTTTCAAGCAGCCTCACTTGCGTATGCAGTGGGGTATTTGTTTGTTAGCGAAAAGCGACGAATTAGGACGGTCAGTCCTAAGCACGATCTGTATCCAAATCAAGGAGGTACGAATTAGAAATGGCCAATGTCGAACTCAGATCCGGCGAGTCTCAGGAGCAGTTGCTCAAGCGCTTTCGCAAGGAAGTGACCAAGAGCCGGGTGTTGTCCACAGCGCGCAAAAAGCGCTGGTTCACTCCGCCTAGCGAGGTTCGCCGTATCAAGAAGCAAAAAGCCGTCCGCAAGGCGCGCCAAGCTCAGCGCAAGCGCGACAGAATGGCGGACTAATGCCGTTGTCCGGCAAGCAAAACCCGTTGACCCAACCCAATCCGTTTGATAGCCACGTTTGGAAGGAGGTGATGGCGAATGGCTGAGTCCAAGGACGATAAGCTGATTCTCGAAGGTAAGATCATCGAAGCGCTGCCCAACACCACGTTTCGGGTCGAGCTGGAGAACGGCCACGCAGTCCTGGCCTATCTGTCCGGCAAGATGCGCAAGCACTATATCCGCGTCTTGCTCGGCGACGCTGTACGTGTCGAATTGTCGCCATATGACCTCACGCGCGGGCGAATAGTCTACCGCCACAGGGCGCCCCAGGCCCGGGCCTAGCTTTCCAGGCGTGTTTGCATAGCTGGCTGGCTGAGGCTGCGCCCTGAGCACGACAGCACTTATACTTCCCCGGAATCGGACGCCGGTCGCTGCTAAACTGTGCAGCGACCGGCGTTTTCTGTTATGGCAAAGCGGCCTAGAAATGACTGTCGATGAACACCGTCTCCAGCCCGAACTTTCCGTTCAGGTGCCGGCCCAGCGCCTTCAGCCCGACTGTCTCCGTCGCGTAGTGGCCGGCAAAGAGCACATTCATGCCCTGCTCTTGCGCCTCGTAGAAGTGAGCGTGGGAGGTCTCGCCGGTCACAAAGGTGTCTGCGCCCAGCGCGGCCGCCTCTTTGACATAGCTGACGCCGCCGCCGGACACGATAGCAACCCGCCGCACCAGCGCAGGGCCATGGGCCAGCGTGCGCGGCTCGACGCCCAGTCGCGCCTTGAGCGTGGCCGCCAGCATCTCCACCGTCGTCCCGTCGGGGGCTACCGCAATGACGCCGATGTCGGTACCCTTGACATTGCAGAACCAGCTCTCCACGACCAGCTCCAGCAAGCGGGCCAACTCCACATTATTGCCCACTTCGGGATGCGCGTCCAGCGGCAAGTGCGCCGCGTAGAGGCTGAGGTTGGCCTGCAGCAGGCGCGCCACCTTGCGGCCGAAAGCGCCGCGGATCAGCTCTTGCGCGCCCCAGAACAGGCCGTGATGCACCAACTGCATCTGCGCCCCCACCTTGACGGCCGCGTCGATGCAGGGCTGGCCGGCGTCCACGGTGAAGACGATGCGCGTCACCTCGCCCGCGCCTTCCACCTGCAAGCCCTGGGGGCCGTAGTCGGGGATGGCATCGATCCTGAGGTAGCGATCCAGGTAGCGTACTAATTCATCGCGTTGCATAGCTCCTTCTCCAGATTGCGTTGAGGTATGGTTTACGAGTCGGAGATCAATGGCGCCGTCCGCAGCGTCTTGGGGGAATTATCGCTCTTGAGCTCGGCGCTCACCGAGGCGTCAGTTGCGTCTGTGGCAAGGGACGCAGCAGGTGCGCGTCCGGTATCCAAGGCGCTCTCGCTGCGGACCTGCGGCACAGCGGCCGGCTTCGGTTTGGCCTGCAGCCGGAAAGTAATGACCAGAACGAGGAGGACGATTCCACTGATGCCCACCAAGGTTTGCGGGATGCCAATCAGGTCGGCCAGAGCGGCGATGGCCAGCATGGGTGGAATGCCCACCAGATTGTTGAGCATGAACTGCACCGAGAAGACCCGGCCGCGCAACTGTTCGGGCGTGTTCTCCTGCATCAGCGTCTGCGAGACGATGTTGACCACAGCCATAGCCAAGCCCAGCAAAAAACTCAAGGTCACGCTGGAAAGGATCAACGCAGCGCTGGCCGCGGGCAGGTCGATCATCGTAGCATCCAGAATGAAACGCTGGTTGGTCGCCTGAAAGCGCCAGGCCAGCACACCGAGCAGGGCGAAGCCCAGGGCTGTGGCCGCTATCCCGCCCCGCACCACGCGCTGTTTGCGTATCCTGCCACCCCGACGTCCCAAGATCACGGCTGCCAACAGCATACCGAAGCCCGCCGGCGCGAAGACAATGATCGCGTCCTCCGGCGCCAGTTGATAGACGCGCGCCGACATGCCCGGCGCCAGCATGGCCATGGTCATCACGAGGCTGGCAATCAGCGTCAGGTGCATCATACTGATCAGGACCGGACGATGCATCACCACAAACGAGGCGCCATCCTTCAATTCGCTTTTAACTTGCTGCCAACTGCCCTGCGCGCCGCTGCGGTTGCGACGCGGCTCGTCGCGCGGCAGTTGGGTCACCAGCAGCGCGGCAAGCGCATACATGCAGGCAATGACGATGAAGGTCGCTTCGATACCAATCAGTTTGACTGCCAGCGGGCCAATGATGATCAGTCCAATCACCTGGGACAGGGCCAGGGTCATGCTGAACAAGGAGTTGGCAGTCATCAAATGATGGCGGCCCACCAGGAAGGGAATGGCCGCTGCCTCTGCCGGGTTGAAGAACTGTCCGACCGTAGACATCAAAAAGGTCAGCGTGTACAGCGTCAACAGCACCCAGGCGCTGGTAGGATCAGGCGCAATGGCCAGCACCGCCAGGTAGCACAACATCAGTACGGCGCGCAGCGCGTTGGAGCCGACGAGCACATACTTCTTAGGCCACCGGTCGATGATCACGCCGCTGAGCGGAGCAAAGATCACCCCCGGCAGCGTGAATGCCAGGATCGTCAGCCCCAAATGCATGCTGGAGCCCGTAATGCGTTCGATCAGCACGATCAAAACGAAGTTGAGCGTGTTTTGCGAAGTTTGCGAAACCCATTGCGCCGCCCACAGCCGGCGAAATGAGCTATTGGTGAGGACGGGCCAAAAACCCTGGGAGGAGTTGACAATTGCCATATTCGCTCAACGTCTCGGTTTTTGCACGGTTGCCAAAAACGTCAGACAAGAATAGCCCCGAGCGCTCGTCGCCCGGGGTCGCGAGGTAGCTATAATGCCGGCGGCAGTGGCAGGTTGGCCTGCAGCACAGCGCCACTGGCCGGATCGCCTCTGCGCACGAAGGTCTTGACGCGCTTCTCGAACTCGCGGCGGGTAAGCAGCACGCGACGCCGGCACGTGGTGCAGTGCAGGCCGATGTCTGCGCCCAACCTTACCACGTCCCACTCGTAGCCGCCACAGGGATGCGGTTTGCGCAGCCGCACCACGTCGCCAAGACGGATTTCGATGCTCATAGACGCTATTCTAGCACGTTCGCACAATTATGGCAACAAAATTCTTGCGGCGCTGCTTTGGACAGCACCGGCCTACGCGGGCTATAATGACAGTCAGATAAATTCGCCCGCCTCAGGAGTTGCGCGTGCTCGGATTGCTTTCACCCCGGATGCTTTTGGTATCACTCGCGCTGGCGTTGCTGCTGGCCGGCTGTGCGCGCGGCCCGATGGAGGAAACGCCGCCAGTCAGCACGCCGGCCACACCCAGCGCAGCCACAGCGCCAACGGTCGCGCAAGAGGCTGCTGCCTTAGCGCCGTCCGACGCAGCGCCAACGCCGGCCGCTCCAACACCCACCAGCGCCGTCCCATCGCCGGCCACCGCGACGTCCTCGCCTGCGCCGCCCACGGCCACCGCCCTGGCCATACCCGTTGTGACTACCAGCCAGAGCGAGGGCGCAGCCCTGGTCATCACCGGCGAGGCGGCCAACCTGCGCGCCGGACCGGGCACAGACTTCGAGGTTGTCGGCCAGGCCAGCGCGGGCCAGCGCTTCGCCGTGCTGGCCCGCAGCACAGCCGGCGACTGGTGGCAGATCGACGTCGGCGGTCCCGCTGCCTGGGTCAGCGCCGGACTGACGAGGATCGAGGGCGACCCGGCTGCACTGCCGGTGGTCGAGCAAGCCGCGCCAGCTTCTGCGGCTGCTGCCGCCGTGCAGGTCTACGAGATCGAGCTGTCCATTCCGACCTATCCCTACGCGGCTTTCACCAGCGAGGCCATCGATCCACAGTACAACTGGACCTACCGCCGCTTCGACCAGGCGGCCTACGAAGCCAGCAATCCGCAACCTGTTCCGCAGTCGTATCGCGCCGTAGTGCTTGAGAACGAGTACCTCAGAATCACCCTGTTGCCGGAGCTGGGCGGGCGCATCTACCAGGTGATCTTCAAACCCACGGGCAGTAACGAGCTGTATCAAAACCCGGTGATCAAGCCGTCGCCCTGGGGGCAGGCCGAGCAAGGCGGCTGGCTGGCGGTCGGCGGCATCGAGTGGGGGCTGCCGGTGGCCGAGCATGGCTACGCCTGGGGCGACCGTTGGGGCCACATCACCACCCCTTTCGGGCCGGACGCAGCCGGCGTCACGCTCTTCATGCCCTACGAGGATCATCTGCGCGCCGAGGTGGACGTGATCTTGCGCGCGGGCGAGGCAGCCTTCACCATCCAGCCGCGCATCGTCAACCCCACGGAAGAGGCCGTGTCCTATCAGTTCTGGCTGGACGCTCTGTTGGCGCCCGGCCCAGCCAACCAGCCTGGCCCCAACCTGCGCTTCATCCTGCCCACCGACCAGGTCACGGTCCACAGCCGCGGGGATGATTTCCTGCCCGCCCCGCAGCAAGCCATGTCCTGGCCCATCTTCGACGGCGTCGATTGGAGCCGCCTGGGCAACTGGAACGACTGGCTGGGAGTCTTCGAGCGGCCGGCGGCTCACGGACCCTTCGCCGGCGTCTACGATCCCGACGCGGACGAGGGCATGGTGCGCGTCTTCCCACCTGCCGCCACGCCTGGCAGCAAGATCTTTGCCATGGGCTGGAGCGCGCCGATCGATCCCAGCGTCTATACCGATGACCGCTCGGCCTATGTGGAACTGCACGGCGGCGTCTCGCCCACCTACTGGGACCAGGCGACGCTGGCCGCTGGCGCCACCTACACCTGGCAGGAGAGCTGGTTTCCGGTGGCCGGCATCGGCGGCGTCAACCACGCCGACGGCAGCGGTGCAGTCAGCCTGAGCCGCCAGGGCGATACGCTAACGTTGGGTCTGTTTCCGGTGCGGGCCGTGCAGGGCACGGTCGAGGTAGCCGTCGATGGCGAGACGATCCTGGACGAGGCGGTTTCCATCAGTCCCGCGCGGCCTTGGCGGCGCGTTCTGACCGCGCCGGGCGACCCTGGCGGCCGCATTGCCGTGCGCCTTTTTGACCAGTCCGGCGCGCCAGTGCTAAACTACGAGCAACTCCCATGACCACATCATCACCTCCTCCCCAGCGCCGTTGGCGCGATGCCACTTGGCGCGGCCCTGGCAGCCGCTCGCTGGCCCTGGCTTCCCTGCTCATCATCCTGGCGCTGGCCGGTTTGCTGATAGCCGCACTGGCCGGCTTCGACCGCGGCATCGCCGACCGGCAGGCCGCTATCGAGGCTGAGATCAGCCAGCGGCTGGCCGCGGGTATCGAACAGATGCAGGCAGGCAACCCGGAGCTGGCCGCGGCCCAATTCCAGCAGGTTTTGCAACTCGACCCGGCCAACCCCGAAGCCAACGGCTACCTGCAAGAACTGCAGAGCAGCGCCAGGCCGGATCCGACGCCGTCGGTCGCGCCGCTGTTGCTGGTGCCGCCCGAAGGAGCAACCCCGCTGCCCACGCAGGCGCCTGTTGTCTTGCCCACCAGCAGCCTCCTGCAACAGGCGGAGGCGGCGCTGAAGGCTAAGGACTGGCCAGAGGCCATTGCCCTGCTGAACCAATTGACTGCGCTAGATCCGGCCTACCAGCCGGAAGCGGTGCGCACGCTGCGGTTCAACGCCTATGCTCAACAGGGCCAGGCCTTTGTCGGCGAGGAACGGTATGAAGAGGCGCTGCGCTCGTTCGACCAGGCGTTGGTGATCCGCCCCGACGACGAGGAGGTCAAGACGACCCGCGAGCTGATCGCGCTGTACGTCGAGGCGCTGGGACGCTGGCGGCTGGACTGGCCCGGCGTGATTCGCAACTTGCAGGCAATACAAGGGCGCCAGCCTGGCTTTCTGGACGTGAACAAGCGCCTGCGCGCGGCCTACGAAGCCTGGGGCGACTCGCTGGTGCGCGACAGCCAGTGGTGCGATGCGGTCGAACGCTACGATGTGGCGCTGACTCTGGGCGCCTCCGACGAGATCGAGGTGAAGCGTGACCAGGCTAAGACGACATGCGTCCAGCCTCCTGTAGCGCAAGAGGATGCCACAGCACAGCCTGGCGCCAGCGCACAGCCCGACGCCACGGTCGCGTCCGCGGGTTCGGCGCCGGTTGGATCGGGCCGGCTGGCCTTCGCCACCTTCGATCCGCTGTTCAGTCGCTGGACGATCTATCGCCTGCCGTTGCAGGGCGCACGCCAGCCACAGCCAGTGGCCGAGGCCGCGTCGCAGCCGGTCTTCTCACCTGACGGCAATTTCCTGGCCGTCCGTTCCGAGCGCAGCGACCAGACCGGGCTGGCCGTCATGTCGTCCGGCGGCGCCGATCGGCGCCGATTGACGACTTTCTATGAGGATGCACACCCGCGCTGGTCGTCCGACGGCAGCCAGATCACCTTTGAGTCCAACCGCGAGGGCGACCGGCGCTGGCGCATCTATAGTGTGGGGGCAGCCGGCGGCGACGGCGTCTTCCTGGACTATGGCCGCTGGCCAGCCTGGTCGCCGCGCAGCCCGTCCATCGCGTATCAAGGCTGCAGCGCGGCCAGTGGCCGCTGCGGGCTGTTGCTGATCAACGCCAGCGGCGGCGACTCGCGCCAGATCACCGACGTGCCGGGCGACACCATGCCGGCGTGGTCGCCCGATGGCGCGCGCATCGCCTTCGCCTCGGCCGAGCGCGGCGGCAGTTGGGACATCTTTGTACTGGAACTGGCCAGTGGCAACGTGGCTACACTGGCGGCCAGCCCTGGCGTCGATGCCCATCCGGTCTGGTCGCCCGATGGCCGCCAGGTGGCCTTTCTCTCCAACCGCGATGGCGCGTGGGCCATCTACGTGGTGGATGTGGCCAGCGGCCAGACGCAGCGGGTGCTGGCGCTGCCGGGGACGCTGCCCGACTGGTATGAGGCGCAGTTGGATTGGGGGCGGTGAGGGGGCGGGTGTCGGGTGTCAGGTTGCAGGTGGCAAGTCGCTGGTCGAGTAGGCGTCCCCGCAGGGGCCGTACACCTGCACTGCGCGCAGGCGCAAATGTCGAGACCCCGTTGCACGTAGCAGGTAGTTTGACGGCAGTGAAGGGATGGGGTACAATGCG
>JBFYTD010000103.1:0-8032 GCA_041300885.1 Anaerolineae bacterium
CAGCATCGCCACGATGAGGATCAGACTGAAAACGGTAAAGACTTTCTTGCTGGACATGGTTCTCTCCTTGAGTGTGTGGATAATGCGAGCAATCGCAATTCTAGCCGAAGTCAGTTAGTGAAGTTACCGGGCATCTGGGTGCGAGATCACCTCCTTGGTGTCAAGGCGTCTTATCTCAGCTCTTGCTGTTGCTGTAAGGCAATGCGCGCTTGCATGCGGCCCTGCACCTGGTCGATCACCACTGCCAGAATGATCACGGCGCCCTTGATCACCATCTGCCAGAACGAGGAGACATTGGACATCACCAGACCGTCTACCAAGACGCCAATCACGAACGCGCCGATCAGCGTGCCGCCGATGCTGCCGCGACCGCCGGCCAGCGAGGTGCCGCCCAGAACAACGGCGGCGATAGCATTCAACTCGAAGGCATTGCCGGTGGCAGGGTGCGCCGCGACCAACTGAGAGGCGATGATCAGGCCGACCCAGGCCGAGCAAAAGCCGCTGATCATGTAAACCAGGACCTTGGTTCGCTTAATGCGCACACCTGAGAGCTCGGCCGAGCGTTCGTTGCCGCCAATGGCATAGACGTGGCGGCCGAAGGGGGTACGCGTCGAGACAAACCAGGCGATCACGGCAAACACGATCATGATCCAGATCGAATAGTTAATGCCGAGCAGCGATCCGGCCCCCAACTTCTCGAAGCCGGTGTTGCCAAGTTCAGGCCGGCCAACCAGATTAGCAAAGGTATAGCCGTTGTTGAGCAAACCGGCCGCACCACGCGCGATATACATCATGCCTAACGTGGCTATGAACGGCGCGACATTGAAGCGGGTGATGATCAGACCGTTGATCATACCAATCAGGGTGGCAATCGCAACCGAAATCACCAGGATCATCCAGGTGCTTGGGTAGACGACAACGCCCAAAGCAGGGATGATGATCCCCTTGTTGATCAACATGCCGGCGATCATGGCAGTGAGACCGACGATCGATCCCACGGACAGGTCGATGCCGCCGGTCAAGATGACGAAGGTCATGCCGATGGCCAGCACGGCATTCTGGGCGACGTGCTTCGAGACGATCTGGATATTGCCGGCGCTCAGAAACTGCGGCCAGAGCGTGATGGAAAAGTACACGACCACCAGGAACAGGGCAATAAAGGCCCGCCCGCGCAAAAGGAATTGCAGCGTGTTCATCCTGGTCATGCGGCCTGATTTGCGGGCTGAGCCTGCCTTAGCTGTTTCCATGGCTGTTCTCTTTTCCATTATGGTTGGCAAAGACGGCGACTGTGTGGCCGACGGCTGACGCGCTTACCAGCTTCTCTTCTGTGGCTTCGTCGCGGGTGAACTCGCCCGTAATGGCGCCCTTCGACATCACCAGGATGCGATCTGACATCGCCAGGACTTCCTTCAGCTCTGTGGAGATGAAGATCACGCCGTAGCCCTCCTGAGCCAGGCGGCTGGTGATCTCGAAAATCTCGGACTTCGCGCCCACGTCGATGCCGCGCGTCGGTTCGTCCAGCATCAGCACCCTCTTCTCCTTCTTGGACACCAGGTAGAAGCCGTTGAAGTAGCGCTTCAGGCTGGCCAGCAGGATGTTGTCTGCCACCGACAGGGGCTGCACCAGACCCTCGCGCTGGCGATCCTCCGGGACCAGCACGATGCCGTTCTTGATGCGATCGGAGACCGTAGTGCCTCGCACGGGCTGGCCGTCGAGCCAGATCTTGCCGCTGGCTTCAGGACGTATCCCGGCGAGAGAGTCGACCAGATCAGAGCGTCCGGCGCCCATCAGCCCGTAGAGGCCAAGGATCTCACCGGCATGGAGCTCAAACGAGACGTGGTCGATCACATAGCCGCCGCCCGGACGAGGCAGGGTGAGGTCTTCCACTTTGAGCAGCACGTCACCGATGTTATGCTCAGTGCGCGAAAACAGCGCTGCCGGGTTTCGACCGACCATGTTTTCGATGATCCAGGGCACCGAGATGTCCTGGGCGCGAGCCGTTTCCACCAGGCGGCCATCGCGCAGGATCGTGACGTAGTCGCCAATTTGGAGCAGTTCATCCAGCTTGTGCGAGATGTAGATGATCGATACGCCCCGGTTCTTCAGCTCGTTGATCACGCGAAAGAGCACCTCGACCTCAGCCGTGCTCAAGGCCGAGGTCGGCTCATCCATGATCAGGATGCGAATGTCCTGCGCCAATGCCCGCGCGATCTCGATGATCTGCTGCTGGCCGATACGCAGATCGGCGACCAGGGTGTCTGGATCGATGTCCTGTTCCAGGCGGCGCACCAGCTCGCGCGTATGCTGTTTCTGAGTCTTGCGGTCGATTACCACGCCGCGCTGGGTGACCTCGCGGGCCAAATAGATGTTCTCCACCACGCTCAGGTTCGGGCACAGCGTCATCTCCTGGAAGATGATGCCGATGCCGTGGGCGGCCGCTTCCGAGATGCTGCGAATATGGATTTCCTTGTCTTCCAGGAAGATGCTGCCCGAGGTCGGCTGCTCAACTCCGGCCAGAATCTTCATCAGGGTGGATTTCCCTGCGCCGTTTTCTCCCACCAGGACATTGACTTTGCCGTGATAGACATTGAAATCGACGCTGTCCAGAGCGAGCGTGCCGGGGAAAACCTTGGTGATACCCGTAGCTCGCAGGACGATCGGATCTGAATGGGCGTTCACACCAGGTCGCTGTGCCATTGCAGCTTGATCACTCATAGCCTCACCCCTGTACCTCGACCTTGACTGGAACGATAGTGATCTTACTCAGATTGATGTTGACCAGATTGAAGGTGCGGATGGTCATTGCTCCCCAAAAGGTGATCGTCTTGCCGACGATCTGTTCCTTGTCCACCGCCGTGTAGGCCTGGCTGATTACGCGCCGGTTGATCTCTGCGCCCACTTTTCCGAACTCGGTCTGTTCCTTGAAATCCCCATAGTTGATGAACCCAACGCCATCGCGCACCGACGTCTCGTCGCTGGGGATACGCGGACCCAGGTAAATCAATACCTTGATAGGCCCTTCGTAACCAACGGGTTGGATCTCCATCACGCCCAGACTGGAAGACGTGTCAATCGATAGTACTTTGCCCTCGCCCCTGACCAGATAGACGTGGGCCTCACCTACCGTGATTAACCCGTACTGCTGCGCCACCTTGATCAGGTCATCCTTGACGGCAAGCCCCTGGGCATCAGGCTGCATGGCGGCCAGAATGTCACTCAGGTTGACAGCCTTGGAATTGATGGTGGGAATGATCTCGCTGTCCCAAAGACCATCGACAAACTTGACCGGATCGAAGGTCTCGCTGATCCTCTGCTCCTCGACCTGCGCAATAGGAACGACCGTGAAGGCGTAGGGCCAGAGAAAATAGCTCGCTGCCACAAGCGCAACGACACAAACCAGAATGATGAGCGGTTTTTTTGCATTCATGAGGATTTCCTGCGGAGGCAACCACATCCACGTGGCAACTGAATATATATTCTGGTATCAGGAAATATTCAAAGTTCAGTTTAGCACGAATTGCAGCCGATGTCAAGGGGTCAACCTTAAATCTTGGAGCGATTGGCCGCTGTTCGCAACCCACCCGACTGGCGCACCTCGCCAACCTTAAAGATTCACAAGGCAACGCGAACGGGTACTTGACAGACCCGATTCCCGGTGCTATACTGAGTCCAAATTGTAATATTCTCGCAGCTATGAATATATATTCAATTTACGTCACCCGTTTCGATCAGGATCCGGCCATGCTCACCGATCTGGAACTGAAGCTCAAATCCATCGAGTATCGCGCGACGATTCTACGGATCATCAAGCAGGCTCGCGCCGGGCACACAGGCGGCGACCTGTCCTCGGTGGATATCCTCAACGTGCTCTACAACAACGTCTTGCGCGTCTCCCCCGCAACTTTCGCCGATCCAGACCGCGATCGCTACGTCCAAAGCAAAGGTCACTGCGCTGAGGCCCTGTACACCGTCCTGGCTGACCAGGGCTTCTTTGCGCCAGAGGAACTGGACACCCTGTGCCGCTACCAATCGCACTTCGTCGGCCACCCTACCCGCAACGTGCCGGGCGTCGAACAGAACACCGGGGCGCTGGGTCATGGACTGGCTGTGGCCGTAGGCATGGCGCTGGCGGCCAAGCTGGACCGGCGCGACTTTCGCGTCTACACGCTGCTAGGCGACGGTGAGTTGGATGAGGGATCGAACTGGGAAGCCGCGCTGGCCGCCTCCCACTACAAGCTGGACAACCTGGTGGCGATCGTCGACCGCAACGGCCTACAGATCACCGGTCCGACTGAAAACGTCAACCCACTGGAGCCGCTGGACGAAAAGTTCCGCGCCTTCGGCTTCGCAGTGTCCCGGGTCGATGGCAACGATACCGAAGCGCTGATGGATGTATTCGGCCGGGTTCCCTTCGAGGCGGGCCAGCCCAACCTGGTGCTGGCCCACACTGTCAAGGGTAAAGGGATCAGCTTCATGGAAAACTCCGTCAAATGGCATCATCGGGTGCCCAGCGACGAGGAATTCGCCAGCGCCCGCCGTGAACTGGACGACGCGCGCCTGCGACTCAACGGGAGATAACATGGAACCGGGACGCGCCAACCTGGATGTCTTCGCCGAAACCGTGCTGGAGCTGGCTCGCCAGGACCGGAATGTGCTGGTGGTCACCAGCGACTCGCGCGGTTCGGGCAAGCTCACCCACTACGGCGAGACCTTGCCCGACCAGATCATCGAGCTGGGTATTGCCGAGCAGAACGTGATCGGCATCTCGGCCGGCCTGGCTTCGGCCGGCAAAAAAGTCTTTGCCGCCTCGCCGGCCTGCTTCATCACCGCGCGCGGCTTCGAGCAGATCAAGAACGATGTGGCCTATTCCGATCAGCCGGTGCGCATCGTCGGCATCAGCGCCGGCGTCAGTTATGGCGCGCTGGGCGCCACCCACCACTCGCTGCACGACTACGCCGCCCTGCGCGCCGTCCACAACATCACCATCATCGCTCCGGCCGACAACTTTGAGACTCGCGAGGCGATCCGAGCCGTCTACAACGCCGCCCATCCAGTCTACGTGCGGCTGGGCAAGGCGCCGATGCCGCATGTGCATCGCAATGGCAGCAGTTTCACTATCGGCAAGGCGGCCCTGATCCAGGACGGCCGCGACCTGACCTTCATCGCCTGCGGCGAGACGGTGGCCGTCGCCACGGCTGCGGCTGAGCTGCTGGCTGCTGAAGGAATCGCGTGCCGGGTCTTGAGCATGCATACGATCAAACCGTTGGACGAAGAGGCCGTGCACCAGGCTGCCCGAGACACGCGCGCCATCATCACCGTGGAGGAACACAGCGTCTTCGGTGGGCTGGGCGAGGCCTGCGCAGCCGTGTTGATGCAGCACGGCGCCACCCTTCCCTTCAAAATCGTGGGCTTGCCCGACGAATACATGGTGACCGGCTCGCAGAAGGAAATTTTCAACCACTACGGCATCTCGCCCACTGGGTTGGCAGCTACGGCCCGCCAGTTGCTGAGCCGTGCGCCACACCTGGAGCGCGCGGACTTGCCTGCCTGGTCCGTGATGAACTTGGCCGCGCCGGCTGGGGTGGGAGAGCCGTGATGAAGACGCCGCGCCCGGCAACTATCCTTGCCATCGACGAAGGCACCACCAACGCTAAGGCTGTCCTGGTCGATCAGGCCGGACAGATCGTCCAGGAAGCGTCTCATCCCGTTGCGATCTCCTACCCTCAACCGGGTTGGGTGGAGCAGGATGCCTGGGACATCTGGCAGGCATCGCTGGCGGCCGCAGCCCAGGTGCTGGATGGCGCGCCGGTTGAGCAGGTTGCGGCGCTGGCCATCACCAACCAGCGCGAGTCGGTGCTGGCCTGGGAGCGCACCAGCGGCCAGCCGTTAGGCCCCTGCATCACCTGGCAGTGCAAGCGCAGCGCGCCCTTTTGTAGCGAGCTGCGCCAGCGCGGCCTGACCGAAACGATCGTCCACCTCACCGGGTTGGCCATCGACCCGATGTTTTCGGCCAGCAAGGCTCGCTGGCTGCTGGACAACATCCCCGACGGCCAACGCCGGGCTGAGGCCGGCGACATCTGCCTGGGCACCGTCGACTCGTGGCTGCTATGGAATTTGACCGGCGGGGCCGTGCATGCCTGCGACGTGACCAACGCCTCGCGCACCCAACTCCTTAACTTGCAGACGCTGGCCTGGGACGACGCGTTGCTGGACGTCTTTGGAATTCCTCGCGTGGCCCTGCCGGAAATCAAGCTGTCCAGCGCCTTGTACGGCCAGACCGCGGCGCTGCCCGGCATCCCGGCCGGCCTGCCCATCGCGTGTCTGATCGGCGATTCCCATGCTGCGCTCTATGGACACGCCGGCTTTCAACCGGGCGCGATCAAGGCCACCTACGGCACCGGCTCCTCACTGATGACGCCGACAGCGACCAGAGTTTTCTCGCAGAAGGGCCTGTCCTCCAGCATCGCCTGGGGCTACCAGCAGGTCCGCTATGCCCTCGAGGGCAACATCTACGTCACAGGGGCAGCCGTCCAGTGGCTGGCGGACTTCCTGGGGCTGGATGGCCCTGACCTGGTGGAGGCCCTGGCGGCGCAGTGCAGCGACACCGGCGGCGTCTACTTTGTGCCAGCCCTGGCCGGCTTGGGCGCGCCCTATTGGCAGGATGCGGCGCGCGGGCTGATCACCGGCCTGACCCGCGGCTCAACCGCAAAGCACATGGCGCGCGCAACCCAGGAGTCCATCGCCTACCAGATCCGCGACGTATTCGAAACGATGCAGGCCGAGGCCGGCTTGCCGCTCCAGGTCTTGCTGGCAGACGGCGGCGCCACGCGCAACCAAGCCCTGATGCAGTTCCAGGCCGACATCCTGGGCGTGCCGGTGCTGCGCAGCCTGGCCAGCGACGTGTCCGCCTTGGGCGCAACCTACCTGGCAGGACTCGCCGTGGGCGTTTGGACCTCTGAGGCGGAGATCGCAGCGTTGTCCCGCCCACAGATGCGCTTCGATCCGGCTATGGATGGCGCGCAACGAGACCAATTGTACGCTGGCTGGCAAGACGCTATGGATCGGGTGCTGAGGCCGTAGAACCCGCACCATCCCTGAGAGACCACACCCCATTCTGGTCAGAACCAATTTCGGCAACGGGGGAACGAGTCGTATAATCCACGGGTTTGACATGGCCATACAACGCACCTGTGGCCCGTTGGAGAAACGATGAACCCCAGAACCATCATGCGAACAACACTGGGGCTGTGCCTGTCTCTGTTCCTCACAGCCTGCCAGCCCAACTCCGTCCCGCGCGCGACCCTACCGCCCCCCCTCACCGTCTCGGCCGCAGCCGACCTGGTCTACGCCTTCACCGACCTGGGCCAGGCATTCGAGCAGCAGACGGGCATCCCCGTGGTCTTCAACTTCGGCTCCACCGGCCAGCTCGCCCAGCAGATCGAGCAGGGCGCGCCGGTGGACCTGTTCGCGGCCGCCAACATCAGCTTCGTGGAGGAACTGGCGCAGCAGGGGCGGGTGCTGCCGGACACGGTGGCGCTCTACGCGCGCGGCCGCATCACCCTCTGGACCCGCAGCGACAGCCGGCTCAGCATCGAGGCCATCGAAGATCTGGCCCAGCCGGCCGTGCGCCGCATCGCCATCGC
Source organism: Anaerolineae bacterium (assembly GCA_041300885.1). GTDB lineage: Bacteria > Chloroflexota > Anaerolineae > JAAEKA01 > JAAEKA01 > JAAEKA01. The sequence goes on from JBFYTD010000103.1 coordinate 7,644, forward strand.
CAACCCCGACCATGCGCCCTATGGCATCGCAGCGCGCGAGGCGCTGCAAAGCGCGGGCCTGTGGGACGCCGTGCAGCCCCGGCTGATCCTGGGCGAGAACGTGCGCCAGACGCTGCAATACGCCGAAAGCGGGGATGTGGACGTGGCCATCGTAGCCCTATCGCTAAGCCTGCAAGAGGAGGGTCGCTGGGTGCTGGTGCCGCAGGAGTTGCACGCGCCTATCGACCAGGCGCTGGCAGTAGTGACCGGCAGCCGCAACGAGTCCGCGGCGCGCGCCTTCGCCGCCTTCGTCAACGGCCAAGCCGGCCGGCCGATCATGCGCCGCTACGGCTTTGTTTTACCTGGCGAGGAGGCTGCGCCATGAACTGGGACGCCCTGCGCCTCTCCTT
>JBFYTD010000104.1:0-7686 GCA_041300885.1 Anaerolineae bacterium
CGAGGCCACATCACACCTGGACTCGGAGAACGAGGCGTTGATCCAGCGTGCGCTGGAGCCGCTCTTCCAGGGCCGTACCAGCGTGGTGATCGCCCATCGCCTCTCTACCATCCTGGCCGCCGACACCATCCTGGTGCTGGACGAAGGCCGGCTGGTGGAAAGCGGTGGCCACGATGAATTGCTGGCCCAGAACGGCCTGTATGCGCATCTGTACGAGACGCAGTTCCGCCAGGGCGCCTCAGATGCCGCACTGGTTACGCCTTAGCCGTGCTGTTTACTGGCTGCGGCCTCCGTCTGCTGTGGCTGGTCTCCTGACCGAGCCACCCCTGCGGCCCGTGCTGTGGACGGTCTGCTGACCGAGCCACCATGGGGATGGCGTGAGCGGGCTCGCCACCCCTTGCAGCCCCCTGCTGTGGCCGGTTTCCTGACCGAGCCACCATGGTGGATGGCGTGAGCGGGCTCGGTCAGAAGACCGGCCCGAGCAGGGGGCGGGCGCTGGAAGGGGGCTTGACAAAGTTGCTTTGACCCGGACAGTGTGTTATTATGGCGTCGCGCCCGGCTGGCTTAGCCGGGCACATTCGCATGGAGAGTAAGGCATGCCCACCAACGGCTCGTCCAAACGAAAACACTTCGATGACATCTTTCCTGACGACTTTCCTGGCGAAGAGTCGCGCTACCAGCCGCTCAACTCAGGCTACGTCGGTTTCGAGATGGTGGTGGGTGCGCTGATCAGCGCGGCCAGCGAGGCCGGGCTGCGCCTGTTCGAGGCTGCCAGCACCCTGGACACCACCACCCTCGAGCGCCGCTTCAGTGCGTCCTGCGTGCCCCAGGATTGGCATCATCCCGTCGATCTGTGGGCTGAGATGCGCTTCTACTGGCCGGCCGAATATACCGCGCTTAGCCTCTACGGCGACGAGGTGATCTGCGACATGTACCATGCCGAGAACGTGCCCTGCCGCCACCAGAAGGAACCGGCCAGTCTGTTCACCGAGCTGGAAGTCGAGTACTTGTTGCCTTTCGAGTTTGTGCGTCGCCTGGACAGCGACGAGGGGGTCGAGCGTACCGCTCGCCGCATCCGCCAGCTTTTCACCGACATCGTCGAGCATGACAACATCGTTGGCGTCGAGGCCAAGGCGCTGTTCAGCGGCGACGAGCTGCGGCTTTCCAGCATCAAGGCCGGGCACGTCTGGGTCCTGGACGAGGAACTGAGCGACCACATGCTGCTGCGCGGGGCCTTCCTGGAGATCTGCCAGGAGATGCGGACGGTCTTGCTGCGTTTCAATCAGGACTTTGCGCCTAAGCCGGAGAAGGATCTTGACGGAAGCTGAGCTGCGACTGGAAGACCGGCCCGCACAGGTCTACGTTGGACTGTATGACCGTCTGCCGCACCCTGGTTTAGGGCCGGTGCAGGAGTTCGTCTTCGACATCGGCCTTACGGCGACTCGCCCGGTGGTGTTGACCGATGTGGTTTGGCGCGTCTACGACCAGCACGAGCATGTGGCCCTGGTGCGCCAGCGGCTGGGTCAGGCCGCAATGCACGAGTTGACTCTGGGTCAATATGGCGTGGCGCCCGGCATGGGGCTGATCATCCCCCGCTGCTACTTTCTGGAGCAGGGCGCGCTTCCACTGAGCCACGTGCGGGTCAGCGTGGCCGGCTACGACTACGAAACCCAGGCCGCGGTGACGGCCGTACTGGAGATACCGCTGGTCTATCACCAGCAGCGGGCCAAGCTGCGGCTGCCCATGAGCGACGGCGCCTGGTGGGCGATTACCGGCAACGATTGGTCGTCGATGCACAAGGCTGACCCGGTGAGCTGGCCCTTTGCCTACGATTTCGTGCGGCTGGGCCCGGACGGCCGGACTTTCGAGGGTAGCGGGCTGCGCAACGAGGATCACTTCTGCTTTGGCCGGCCGGTCGTGGCTCCGGCCGGCGGCAAGATTGTCTTTGTGCGCGACGACATGCCCGACCAGCCGCCCGGTCAGCCCCTGGATGCCGAACAACTGGCCGGCCAGGCCGCGCGTATGGCAGGTAATGTAGTCGTCATCGGCCACGGCTATGGCGAGTTCAGCTATTTGGCCCACCTGCAAGCGGGCAGTGTACAGGTTGTGGCCGGCCAGATGGTCAGGAAGGGCCAGCCGCTGGCGGCCGTGGGCAACTCCGGCCACTCGCCCGGCCCGCACCTGCATTACCACTTCCAAGACGGCCCTAATCTGTTTGTGGACCGCGGCCTGCCCGTGTTGTGGAGCGACTTTCTGGCCGTGGGCGACCGGGTCAAGCAAGCCACGATCCCCTCACGCATGATCGTGAGCCCAGCGCCATTCAAGCCGTAGGTCACGTTACCAACGTGACTTCTGAAGGGACACGTTGATAACGTGACCTGTGAAAACCATAGACTAGGAGAAAAAGATCGTGATCGATAGCCCTAACGGCACCGAAGAGTTGATGGACGACCTGTCCGACGAGATCCTGCACACCGAGCTGACCGATGAAGCCTACGAAGAGCTGGCCGTCTCTGAGGGTGCGGTGGTGGTAGGCCTGGCCTTTTGGGACAGCTCGTTGGCTGATGAGATGGAAGATGAACCGCCCGCGCCTGAGATGCGCGTGGTAATCGACCTGGACCTCTACCTGGACGACAACACACTGCTGGAACTGTACGGCGCCAGCCTGTTCCTGGCCGACAGTCAGGAGCCGTTGGTAGGGGTGGCTGCGCTGGAGAAGGCTCTGGTCGATCTGGCCGACAGCGAGAGCGAGCTGACCGAGGTGGCCCAGACCGAGGACGGCGCGTTGGCGCTGGTGTTTGGAATCGAGGAGCAGCCCACGCTGATCATCGCCGTAGGCGCCTGGTCGGTCAGCGAATGGGATGAGCTGCCCGAGGACTGATCGCAGCTAGCAGCCCGTTGGACAATCGAGTTACACCGGTGTAACTGTCGCCCTACAGGCGCCAAGTTATACCGGTTTTTTTCTACAGGAGACCACACACCATGACCATTGATAAGGCCGCTATCGAACGCGTCGCCGAGTTGATCGCACGGGAGAACGTGCGCTTCGTCAATCTGCAGTTCACCGACATCGCCGGTATCGTCAAGCAGATCAGCATCCCAGTGGAGCACTGGGGCACGGCTGTGGACCACGGCATCTGGTTCGACGGCTCCTCCATCGAGGGCTTCGCCCGCATCGCCGAGAGCGACATGTACCTGGTGCCCGACCTGGACACCTTCGCGGTGATCCCCTGGGGGCACGAAGAGCTGGTGGCGGCGCGGGTAATCTGCGACGTGTACACGCCGGAGGGCGAGCCCTTCCCTGGCGATCCTCGCTACGCGCTCAAGCGCGCCCTGGCCAAGGCAGCAGAGATGGGCTACGGCTTCAACACCGGCCCTGAGCTGGAGTTCTTTCTCTTCCGACCCGGCCCCGACGGCAGACTGTCGCCGCTCTCGCTGCACGACGAGGCGGGCTACTTCGACGTCAGCACTGACCTGGCCCACAGCGTGCGCCGCCAGATGGTTAGCGCCTTGCAGCAGTTCGGCATCACAGTCGAGGCGGCCCACCACGAGGTGGCGCCCGGCCAACACGAGATCGACTTCAAATACGGCGACGCGCTGCGCACGGCTGACAGCGCCGTGACCCTGCGCACCACCCTCAAGGCCATCGCGCAGATCAACGGCCTCTACTGCACCTTCATGCCCAAGCCCATCGCCGGCATCAACGGCTCCGGCATGCACGTCCACCAGAGCCTGACCGACAAGGCTACTGGCAAGAACGCCTTTGTAGACACCGCAGGCGATGGCGTCTTTGGGCTGAGCAAGCTGGCAGTGCAGTACGTCGCCGGCCAACTGGTCCATGCCCGCAGCTTCTCTGCTGTCATCGCGCCGCTGGTAAACTCCTACAAGCGACTGGTGCCCGGCTACGAAGCGCCCGTCTATATCTCCTGGGCGCGCATGAACCGCTCGGCGCTGATTCGCATCCCGCGCGTGCGTCCCATGCAGCCGCAGTCGACGCGCGTCGAGCTGCGCTGTCCCGATCCCAGCGCTAACCCCTACCTGGCCTTCGCCGTCATGTTGCACGCCGGACTGGACGGCATTGCACAGGGGATGACGCCGCCTGCGCCGGCCGAGCAGGATCTGTACCACGTGGACGAGACGCAGCGTCGCGCCTTGCAGACCATGCCCGGCAGCCTGGGCGAGGCCGTCGAGGCGCTTAGGGCCAACCCGCTGATGCGCGAGGCGTTGGGCGATCACATCTTCGAGCGCTATATTGAGGCTAAGACTCAGGAATGGGACGAGTACCGTATCGCCGTCAGCCAATGGGAACTGGACCGCTACCTGAGCATCTACTAGGGCGTGATCCGTGCAACGTGATGGCGCGCGTCAAGTATCACGTTTCATGGCTGATCTGATGGATTCATAGTTGATGACAGCGCTGCTGGTCTGCTAGGGCCGGCGGCGCTGCTCGTTGTTGAGCGTGGATTTGAGCGCCAGGCGTCCCCGCCCGACTTGGCAGGGAGGTCTGGCGATCGGTGCGGCCACATTGGATTGAATGGGTGAAACTTTACTGAACAAAATCTATAAATAAGATATACAGTATATTGTCAATGCGGCAATTGACCGCATCTCAATCCATTAGTAGTACCAAACAACAAAAGGAGAAGCAAAATGTCTTCCAAGAGTCAGTGGTTCCGAACTATCCTATTGACCCTCCTCATCGTAGCCCTGGTGTTGCCCGTTGCGGCCGGCGCCCAAGAAGAGTACGGCCTGCTCAGCCCGACTGACGGCGCTACCATCAGCGGCACAGTGGAGGTGACTGCCAACTTCCCTGGCAACCCCTACGTGCGCTGGGACCTGTTCATTCTGCCTGGCGGCAGTGACAGCGGTAAGATTTGGGTTGCCACGGGCAGCGATGCCGGCGAGGCCACCCTCTCGCTCGACACCACCAAGTACCCTGACGGCGATCACGCCTTCAGCCTGCGTCTGGTGAGGGCCGACAGCAACTACGACGAGCAGATCGTTAATTTCACCATCGCCAACGCGGGCGCCCCGGCCGCGACGACCCCAGCCACTGGTTCTGACATCGTCGAGACCGCCGTGGCTGCTGGCTCCTTCAAGACCCTCGTAGCCGCCGTTCAGGCTGCTGGCTTGGTAGAGACGCTGCAAGGCGATGGTCCCTTCACTGTGTTCGCTCCGACCGACGAGGCGTTTGCTAAGCTGCCGGCCGGCACCGTTGAGGGCCTGCTAGCTGACATCCCGGCGCTCACTAACATTCTGTTGTACCATGTGGTTCCTGGCAAAGTTATGGCCGCCCAGGTTACCGATGGCCTGACCGCTGCCACCGTTCAGGGGTCTGATGTGACCTTCAGCGTGGTCGACGGTGTGGTCAAGATCAATGATGCCACCATTACGGCCACCGACATCGAGGCCAGCAACGGCGTGATCCACGTGATCGACAGCGTGATCCTGCCGCCCGCCGACGCTCCGGCTGCCGCAGCGCCTGCCCCGGCCCCGGCCGCTACCTTCGGCCTGCTCAGCCCGACTGACGGCGCCACTATCAGCGGCACCGTGGATGTGACCGCCAACTTCCCTGGCAGCCCCTACGTGCGCTGGGACCTGTTCATCCTGCCTGGTGGCAATGACAGCGGCAAGATCTGGGTCGCCTCGGGCGAGGACGCCGGCGAGGCCACGCTCTCCCTGGACACGACCAAGCTGCCCAACGGCGAGCACGCCTTCAGCCTGCGCCTGGTCAAGGCCGACAGCAACTACGACGAGCAGATCGTTACCTTCACCATCGCCAACTAACACCATTCTGCGGTGCTACCCTTCCCGCCTGGCCGGTTGACCGGTCAGACGGGAGGGTTCCTCCTTGTGTGTGCGCAAGGGGCGTGATAGGACCAAGGTCCTTGAGCGTCCCTTGCGTTCTTTTTGTACCCGCCGCCAGGCGCCTTGCTGATTCTGCGGGCGGATGGTATGATGGCCGCGCTTAGGCTGATACGTAGCCAGCCAAAGACTTCACAAATCGGTGCTCCGCTTCGAGCTGCGAAGTTCGTCGCGGTAGACCAACTCTTCGCCTGAAATGGCGATTTCCGAAGTCTGCTATCTCCAGGAGGAAGCCATGCTCAAAAAGCTCTCGATCGTCGTCCTCGCCGTTTTCGGCGTCATCGCTGCCATCGCCTTGGTCATGGTCGTGCTGGCTCAACCGGCTGACGATTGCCCTGCTTGCCTGCGCGATCTGCCGCGGCCGCTGGTGATGGCTCACCAGGGCGGCGAGGAGCTGTGGCCCAGCAACACGATGTATGCCTTCGAGCGGGCCGCGGCCCTGGGTGTGGACGTGCTGGAGATGGACCTGCACGTCACAGCCGACGGCGCGCTGGTCCTGATCCACGACGAGACGGTGGACCGCACCACCGACGGCACGGGCGTGGTCGAGCAAATGACCCTGGCCCAGGTCAAAGCGCTGGACGCGGGCCATTACTGGACGGACGACGAGGGCCAGACCTATCCCTTCCGCGGTCAGGGCATCACCGTGGCCACGCTGGAGGAGGTGTTCGATGCCTTCCCCGACATACCGATGAACATCGAGATCAAGCTGGTGGAGAACGTACCTGTGGTGGAGCCTTTCTGCCAGATGATCCGCCAGTATGGCAAGCAAGACCAGATTCTGGTAGCCTCGTTTCACGAGGACGCTATGAGCGAGTTCCGCGCTGCCTGTTCGTGGGCCTGGCCGCCAGTTATAGCCCGCCGGCGCAGGCCGTACAGGTGCCCGAGTACCGCAGCGGCATTCACATCCTGACGCCGCGCTTCGTCACCGACGCTCACAGCCGCGGCATGGATGTGCATGTCTGGACCGTCAACGAGGCCGAAGACATGCAGCGCATGATCGATCTGGGCGTGGACGGCATCATCACCGACCGGCCGGATATCCTGCTGGAGCTACTGGGGCGGTGAGCGCCGAGAGGACTGACAGTGCTGGTCGACCGGTGGAGTGGCCCGTTGCGCCGAGACTCGCTCTGGGCAGGGGGCAGCACTGTCAGTCCTTGCTCTAACACTTCTCTAGCACTCCGCCGACGTTATTCTAACACTGGGGTGGTATAGTGGGAGGGAAAGTAGACAAGTAGACAAGGAAACAAGTACACAAGGAAACAAGGGCCATACGAGCGCACTGACCCCTTGTCAACTTGTTTACTTGTATACCTGTCTACCTCCCAAAAACCAAAAGGAGCACTGAACATGAGTAAGATTGTTGGCATCGACCTGGGTACGACGAACTCTGTGGTGGCTGTGATCGAAGGCGGCGACGCGGTGGTGATCCCCAATGCCGAGGGCGGCCGGACGACGCCGTCGGTGGTGGCGTTCACCAAGAGCGGCGAGCGGCTGGTGGGCCAGACGGCCCGGCGCCAGGCTGTGGTCAACCCCGAGAACACCGTGGCCAGCATCAAGCGCTTCATGGGCCGGCGCTTCGACGAGACGCGCGGCGAGCACGTCTCCTACGAGATCGTGGAAGGCCCGGCCGGGGACGCGCGCGTGCGCATCCCGCTCAAAAACAAAACCTATTCCCCCCAGGAGATCAGCGCCATGATCCTGGGCAAGCTCAAGGCCGACGCCGAAGCCTATTTGGGCGAACCGGTGACGCAGGCCGTGATCACCGTGCCGGCCTACTTCAACGACAGCCAGCGCCAGGCCACCAAGGACGCCGGCAAG
>JBFYTD010000105.1:0-6659 GCA_041300885.1 Anaerolineae bacterium
GGCCAGCCCGAGGCTATGCCGGGCGGCCGTATCGGGGAGATCTCACCTGGGTCGCCGGCTGAGCAGGCCGGGCTATTACCCGAGGATCGTATCTTCCTGATCGACAATGCAGAGGTGCGCAGCGCAGCAGACATCGGCGAGTACATCAGAACACGTCCCGGCGAGCCGGTTACCCTCACAGTTGAGCGCGACGGCGAGCGCTTCACCGTGGTTGTGACCCCGCGTGTCTCGCCCCCGCCCGGCGAGGGCGCCATCGGCCTGGCGTTGCTGCCAGTGACCGAGTTGGTGCGCAGCGGGCCGTTGGAGGCGTTGAGCGTCGGCGTCACTGACACTGCGCGCTTCACGTACGTCACCCTTTCAGTGCCAGCAATGCTGTTGCGCGGCGCGATCGAGCCGGCCGATGCGCGGCCGGTTGGCCCCAAGGCCATCTTCGATCTGACCAGCGGAGCGATCTCAGCGACTCAGACCTCCGGCCTCTGGTACCCTGTATTGCAACTCATGGGTATTCTGAGCGCAGCCCTGGCCATTACAAATCTGCTTCCAATCCCAGCCCTGGACGGCGGTCGGCTTCTTTTCATCCTCATCGAGAAGATTCGCGGCCGGCGCATCGATCCTAACTGGGAAGGCGCCATTCATCTGGCGGGCATGGTGATACTCCTTGGACTCATGGCCATCATCACTTATCAGGATTTCGCATCACCAATTCCACTGCCCAACTGGTTAGCCCCACTGGGACGGTAACGCCTGACTGTTCCAGCAAGGGTTGCCCAGTTGCCATAATCTGGCGCCTGGTGCCAACCACAGAGGATAATTTATGCTATGTAGACGTTGTGGAGCAACGATCCACGATGGACTGCGCGTCTGTCCGCATTGTGGTGAACGTCAAGTCCGACAACCCTCGCACGTTTCCTGCGCTCATTGTCGCCACAAAGCCCCTGCCGCCTCCAGCATCTGTCCCAGGTGTGGACAAACCCTGCACGCCCGGCGCCTGTCGGGCGGCGTGTTGGCCTCAGTCGGTTTGATTCTTGTCGTTAGCCTGGCGCTCTCGGCCGGTCTGACCGCGCGCGGTTGGAGTGCAGTGCAGGACAGCGCCCAAGAGCGCTTGACGCGCATCGAGGCGGACATCAGCGAGCTGGGGGGCAAGGTGCTGGACACCGCCTCCAGCTTGGCCAAAGCCGAACCGGACAGCGCCACAGCGACTCCCTCCCCGGTGGTTGTGTTGGCCGTGCTGCCTGATACGAACCGCGCCGTGGCCGCGCCGCTCCAATCCGAGGTTGTTCTGGCTCCGACCACAGTGGGCGGCGCAGTGGGCGGCCCGGGTTTGGAGCCGACAGCAGTTGCTGCGCTAGCCGAAGAGGCCAGCCCGACCTCCGAGCCAACCGCAACTGAGCAACCTACCGCTGAGCCACCTACGGCCACAGCGGAGCCAACGGCGACCGAAGCGCCCACCGCTGCGCCTCTTACGGCCACGCCTACGGCGACGGAAGCGCCTCCGACGCGCACGCCCACCTTACCGCCGCCAACGCGCACGCCCACCTTACCGACGCCGACGCCGACCAGTGCTCCAGCCACCGCAACCCCGCAGGCTGTAGCTGCTGCGGCCGCCACCGGCGGCGGTGGATTGACGCACACCGTGCAGGCGGGCGACAATTGGTTTAGCATCGCGCGGCGCTACGGCGTCACCCAGGAAGCGCTGGCGGCTTACAACGGCAGCCAGCCCTCTGACGTCTTGCAGGTCAACCAGCTGCTGCGCGTGCCCAGTGCTGGAGCAGGGGCGGCAGCCGCTGGCAGCGCTACTCAAACTTACGCAGTGCAGGCGGGTGACAATTGGTTTAGCATCGCGCGGCGCTATGGCATCACCCAAGAGACACTGGCCGCCTATAACAACAGCCGCCCGTCCGATGTCTTGCAGGTCGGCCAGGTGCTGCGCATACCGGCTGCCGGAGTGGTGGTCTCCCCACCTACATCCACGCCAGAACCGGCCAGACCCACGGCTGTCCCGGCCGCTGCAACGCCCACCGCGCCGGCTGCCGCGCCGACGCGGCAGATTCCACCGATGGCCGCGTTGGCCGCACCGGCTCTGTTATCGCCGCCCGACGGCGACGGGTTCGCAGCCGCGACGCAGCCGGTGTTGAGTTGGAGACCGGCGGCTGGCATAGGACCTCAAGATTACTACTACGTGCTGATCAGGTTCACGCAGCGCGACGGTCAACCGCTCAACGTGGCAGAGCGCGTCACAAGCACGTCGTTTGTCGTGCCTGTCTGGGTGTACGATGTGACCAGCCCGCCCGACCATTTGGGAGTCTGGTCGGTGCAGGTGCGCCGTATGGGGCCCGGCAACCAAGAGATCGAGCTTAGCCCGCCCAGCGAGCTCCGGACTTTCTACTGGCGCTAATGGATTCTCTGACTACTCAACCCAAAACAGTGGGCCTGGGCCAGCGCCAGGCCAGTTTAGAGCGCACGCTGCTTGCGATCCAGGACCCCGACCATAGCCTGGCGAGTATTGAGTTCGATACCCTCTCTGACCTGAGCAAGGATCACTTGGGGCAATTCCGTGCGGCCTGGGGCGCGTTGCATCCCGATCGGCAGCGCGGGCTGGTCGCGGCCTTGATCGAGTTCGCCGAAGACCATGTGGACGCCAGCTTTGCCGCCATCTTTCGCTGGCTGATAGAGGACGGCGACCCCCTGGTGCGCACTCAGGCCATCGAGGGTCTGTGGGAAGTCGAGGATGTGCGACTGATCAGCCCGTTGATCCGCCGCCTGGAGAAGGATACGGATGCGGACGTGCGGGCTGCGGCAGCGCTCTCGTTGGGCCGGTTCTTGCTGTTGGGCGAGTTTGACCAGATCGACGCCAGCGCCGCCCGGCGAGTCGAAAATGCCCTGCTGGCCGCCTATGACGACGTCGATCAGGATGCATTGGTGCGCAGGCGCGCGCTGGAATCGTTGGCCAACTCCAGCCACGAACGATTGCCCGACATGATCCTGGAGTCTTACGAGGACGACGACGATACCATGCGCGTCGGCGCAATCTTCGCCATGGGGCGCAGCGCGGATTTCCGCTGGAACCGCTACGTCTTGAACGAGCTAGGGAACAGCGACAGCACCGTACTCTTCGAGGCTGCACGCGCCTGCGGCGAACTACAGATTGAGGAAGCCCTGCCCGACCTACTGAGGCTGCTGGACGACCCAGACATCGAGATCCGCGATGCTGCGGTCTGGGCGCTGGGACAGATCGGCGGACGCGAGGCGAAACGGGCGCTCAAAGCCTGTTGCGCCAGCGGCGACGAAGACCTGCGCGATGCCGCCGAGGAAGCACTGGCTGAGCTGGATTTCATGGCCGGTGATGGCTCCATGCCCAGCTTTTTACATCAGGCATAATGTCTGCGGCTATCGAAGTCCTGTGGCAGGTTCTGACGCCGATCTTTCTGACCGCAGGCACGGGCTATCTGCTGGCCCGCCGGCTCAACGTACGATCGGTTGGGCTGGGCAAAGCCGCATTCTACGTCTTCACTCCCTGTCTCCTGTTCGACAAGTTCAGCCACAGCAACCTGTCTGCCAACGACCTGGGCCGGCTTGCCCTCTTCGCAGTTCTTACCATCGCCGGCTCTGGCCTCATCGCCTGGACGCTGGCCAGGCTGCTGCATTTCGATCGGGTGACTGGCGCTGCGTTTGTGCTCTGTGCGATTGCCGGCAACACCGGCAACTACGGCTTGCCCACGAACCAATTCGCCTTTGGCGATGCGGCCCTGGAACCGGCGGTCATCTACTACGCCATGAGCACCCTGATTCTGTCGACGGTGGGCATTTATGTGGCATCCAGCGGCCGGCAGACAGCAGGCCAGGCGCTGCGCAACGTGCTTTCCGTGCCGTTGGCCTACGCAGGCGTGGCCGGGCTGTTGGTCTGGGCCACCGGCGTCGCAGTGCCGCTGCCCTTCGAGCGCTTCGCCGGGCTGGCTGGCCAGGCCGCGATTCCAGTGATGCTGGTCATCCTGGGCATGCAACTGGCCGGAGTGCGGCTGCGCGAAAACATCGGGCAGGTGAGCGTGGCCGCCGCCACCAAGCTGCTCAGCGGTCCGCTGTTGGGTCTGTTCTTCGCCAGCCTGCTGGGCCTGAGCGGGATCACCCGCCAGGCCGCCATCGTCGAGGCATCGGTGCCGACGGCGGTGCTGGCCATGGTGCTGGCAACGGAGTATGATACAGCCCCCAGCTTCACGGCCAGCGTGGTGATGGTATCGACGCTGGCCAGCCTGGTGACGATGACACTGGTTCTGATCTATCTGCGTTGAATTATGAGCAAGAAAAAGCAAGCCAGCGGCCCCAAAGCGCCCAAGCTCAGCCCCAGCCAGACCTTGTCAGCCGATACGATGCCGGCCGAGGAGTTGATGCTGCGCAGGGTCAAGATCGAGGCCGATGCAGCCCGGCGCAGCCGTGAGCAAGGCCGCGAGCTGCTGAGCCAGGGCGCGCACTTGCTGGCGCAGCGCCGGCCCGGTGAGGCGATCACTAAGCTGGAGCAGGCCAGCGCGCTGTTGCCCGACGACCCCGACGTGGCCATCAACCTGGGCGGCGCCTTCATTTTACAGGGCCGCTATAACAAGGCGGTGGCTGTGCTGGAGCGCGCCAGCCAGGTAGCCTCCGACAACCCCATGGTCTGGACTAATCTGGCCGCAGCCTACCTGGGCAACCTGGACCTGTCGGGCCCGCAACAGCAGAGCAAGGCCATTGCAGCCTACGAACGCTCGTTGCAGATCGATCCTACTGCGCCCAACGTCCACTACAACCTGGGCCTGATCTACAACGACCGCAAAGACTGGTCGCGCGCCAAAGCCTACTTTGCGCTGGCGCTGGTGACCGATCCCAATGACGGCGACGCCCGCACCTGGTTGGCGCGTCTGGCCGAGGTCGACCAAGGCCCAAGCGCCACGGACGCAGCTCAAGATGCCGCCGACGACACCCACCACGAAGCTCAAGGGCCACACTCATCGTAACGCAGCCTATGGGTGCTCAGACTGATTCTGTCATGCGCAAGAACCCTGCCCGCCTTGGATGGGCCATCCTGCTGATCAGCTTTGTCGTTTTCTGCTTGCTGGCGGTTTCGATTCCGCTGGGCGTGCGCTGGTATCTGCTGCACAGCCAGGTGACGCAGAACGGCCTGATGCGCGTCACCAGCGGCACGGTGCTGCTCTTGCCCAGCGCAGACAGCGATCCGATCGCCGTAGTGGATGCGCGGCCTGTAGAGCCGGGCACACTGATCAAGACCGATCAACGGTCGCAAGCTGCATTGAGTTTTCACGCCGCGGGCGGCAACGGGCAGAGTGGACCAGAGACCGCCACCGTCCAGATCTATCCCGCCGCCAACGTGCTGCTGTCCCAAGCCAGCCGGCCGCGCTTTGCCGTCAGCTCTGATCCTGCCCAGTTCGCCATCGATGTGGCCAGCGGCCGCGTGCGCGTCTACGTCGCCGCCGTGCAGCCCAACGGCCAGGACTTTGTGGTCAACACCCCTCATGGTGTTGCCACCCTGCAGCCAGGCAGCTACGCGGTCCAGGTCAGCGCCGAACAAACCCAGATCGTCACTCGTCAGGGCCAGGCCGTCGTGGAAGCCAATGACCAGCAGGTGGCCGCTTTAGCGGGGAGCAGCGTTACTGTGCAGGCTGGCCAGGCGCCAGGCGCCCCCAACGCCGCAGCAGAGAATCTGGTCGCCAACGGCGATTTTCAAGAGCCATTAGGGCCGCCCTATTGGCTGATAAGCCGGTACCCGGCTGACGATCCCACTGCGGGCCAGGCGGAACTGATCTCGGTTGGCGGTCGCAGCGCTGCCCGGCTGAGCCGCATTAACCAGCCGCCGACCCACAGCGAGGTGGCCATCACCCAGGTGCTGGACCGCAGCGTCCACGACTACGAGTACCTCAACTTGCAGATGGACGTGCTGCTGCGCTGGCAGAGCCTGCCCGGCGCAGGGGAGCAGAGCTCCGAGTTTCCGTTGATGTTCCGTCTGGACTACGAAGACATCTACGGCAGCCACCAGTTCTGGACGTATGGCTTTTACTATCAGGACCCGCCGGCGCAGTGGGTGGTGACAGGCGGCCAGAAGATTCCCCAGAACATCTGGTTCCCCTTCGAGAGCGGCAATCTGCTGGAACGTCTCAAGGCTGAGGGGCTGCCGCCGCCGGCCACGATCAACTACCTCAAGGTCTATGCCTCCGGCCACAACTACGACAGCCTGGTAACGGAGATCGGGCTGGTGGCCCGTTAGCCCCGCCCATGGCTCCCATCGCACCCAACCGGCTGCTCTGGCTCCGAAGGATGGCGCTGCTGACAGCCGTCCTTCTTTATCTGGCGCTGGCGCTGGCCCAGCTTGATCTGCCCGGCCTGCACTACGACGAGGCCAAAGAGGCGGGACTGAACGCACTGGAGATGCTGCAGCGGCAGGATGTCCAGGCGTTCCGCGCATCCGGCGTGCAGATCGGCGCGGTCTTTCTGCCGTTGATGGTGCAGGACTACATTGGCGCGCTCAACGTCTACCTGGCGCTGCCGCTGCTGGCCGTGCTGGGCGTCACCGTACCGGCGCTGCGCCTGCTGGGCGTGGCCTGCGGCCTGGCGACGCTGCTGCTGGTCTGGGGGCTGGGCCGCGAGCTGTCGAGCCGGGCCTGGGCTGAGAGCAC
>JBFYTD010000106.1:0-6658 GCA_041300885.1 Anaerolineae bacterium
GGCGACGACGTGCAGATCCGCGGCCGCATCGAGCAGATCAAGGTCGAGATCGAGAACAGCACCAGCGACTACGACAAGGAAAAGCTGCAAGAGCGGCTGGCCAAGCTGGCCGGCGGCGTGGCTATCATCCGCGTCGGCGCTGCCACTGAGACCGAGCTAAAGGAAAAGAAGCACCGTGTCGAGGACGCCCTGAGCGCCACCCGCGCGGCCGTCGAGGAAGGCATCGTGCCCGGCGGCGGCGTGGCTCTGGTCAACGCCGTGGCTTCGCTGCACAAGGCCGAGGAAGGCGCCGAAGGCGACATCCTGACGGGCGTGCGCCTGCTGCGCCGCGCGCTGGAAGAGCCCATGCGCCAGATCGCCACGAATGCTGGCAAGGACGGCGCGGTGACTGTCGAGACCGTGCGCCGCTTGCAGAAGGACCAGGACAACAAGCGCCTGGGCTACGACGTCATCGGCGAGGAATACGTGGACATGGTTACCGCCGGCATCATCGACCCAGCCAAGGTGACCCGCGGCGGCCTGGAGAATGCGGCCAGCATCGCGGCCATGATCCTGACCACCGAAGCGCTGATCACCGACATCCCCGAGAAGGATAAGGCCCCGGCCATGCCTGGCGGCGGCGGCATGGACTTCTAGTCCTTCCCTCTGCCTGATTCTGCGATGGGCCACCAGGAATACTTGGTGGCCCATCTTTTATTTTGGGTGCATTCAAAACCGGTTGAGATTGTTCGTAGTTGGCGTTAAAGTACGCACTCCGAGCCAACCCATTTTGAATGCACCCCTTTTGTTTTCTGTATTCTCTTGTAGAAGCTGGCGTTGCGCCGTTCATAGCTGTAGACAAGCAGTCGCCGTCAGGTTGTGGGCGCTGACGTGTTGTCCTTACAGAGCGAAGGGTGTATAATGACTGTGGTCAAGTCGTCTATCCTGGCGACTGCTTGTCGCTTTCTTTGGTCTGATCTCCCGTGCATGTTGGATTGAGACAGACCTCACTGCTGCTGACAGGAAGATACGACCATGCATCTCAAGACATTCTTCGATCTCAGCGATGCCCAGTGCCGACGCGCTGGCCTTAGGCGGGCGGTGCGCCTTGCCTTGGGTCTGGCCGCATCTCTCCTCGTCTCTGTCCTGCTGCTGGCTTGCCAATCTCCCCCGGTTCCGCCTGCACCAACTCCCTTCAAATGGTCAGTGATGGAAATGCTGCCCGAGAGTTCAACCGGGCAGTTCGATACGACCGTGCCCGGCTTCTACTGCGCCAGTTGCGGCAGCGCGGCGTGCCGCCAGCCTTGCGTCGAGTCGGGCGTGGCTGTGGGCATGCAAAATCGCTTTCTGCTGTGCGAGTTGATGCCCGCGCCCGGCGTCTATGACCTGGGGCCGGTGCGTCGTTGGGTGGATGCCAACGCGGCGGCCGGCCTGCGTTCGATCATCGGCTTCCTCCCCAAGACCGACCGCGGCTACAGCGCTCCTGACCGCGGCTCCTGCACCGCCGCCAGCGATGGCTCGCCAGCATGGATGCTCCAGCCCGGATCGGCCTACCAGCCGCTGGTCAATGGCACGGGCAACGAGGCAGCCTATCACCTGAACTACCGCAGCCCAGCCGTGCAAAGCCAACTGCGCGGCCTGATGCGGGCCCTGCGCCAGGAGTTCGCTGCCATGCCCCCTGGACTGCTGGCTACAGTCGACTCCGTCGAGTTGAACATCGGGCACGACGGGGAGATGGACCCAACGCGCAACTACAACGATTTTCCTGCGGGTGCGCCCTTGGGCTGGATGGACCTCAACATGTACCGCTGCAGCTATGCGGACTACACCTGGCACCCGGCGCGCAACCAACAGTTCTGCACCGACCGCAACGGCGCAGTCGTGAACACCGCCCAAGCCTATCAGGCGTCCAGTACCTGGCGCGACCAAGTGCTTAAACCGATGATCGATATCTACGGGCAGGAGCTTTCCCTCGCGGCCTACCCTGAGCCGCTGGGCAAGCCGCTGGCGCTGCTGGCCGTCGGGCAGATCATCACCACCGATGAGCGCGCCACCCCGTGCCAGGGCTGCGGCGAGCGCAATATCGTCGATTACGCCTTCGAGACCTACGGCATGGGCGTCAAGAGCAGCGGCGTCAATCCCGATATGGGCAACGGCAACGGCCCGGATCCCCGCGATCTGGAATATCGCAACTGGCCCAACATCTTCAAGCTCACCTGGCCGTCCCGGCTGACCGTGGGCGAGCACGGCGTCAATGCCGTCAGCAGCGGGCATTGCTGCGACGACGCCAAAGAACTGTACTGGGCCGTGCTCAACGCGCTGGACAAGCACATGGCGCAGTTGCACTTTCTGGCAGCAGACATTGGCCAGCCGGGCGTGGGCGCCGAGGAGGCGCGCCGGCTGTGGACGCGCTATGCCGGCAAGTCCCTCGCCGACACACCAGACATCTGGATCGTCTTGCGCGACACGGCCGGCACCTACTTCCCCGACGGCGACAACGGCGCAGCGCAGGGCAACCCGCCCGGCCGCATACCCTGTTGCCGCTGGCTGCCCAACTTCGAATGGTTCCTTTACCAGCGCAACCCGGCGCCTGGCCAGATGGTGCGCGGCGGCCTGCCGCTCTCCCACAAGAGCCTGTCAGCCCGCAGCAATGCCGGCGGCCCACTGCAGCTCGACGTAGAGGACGGCTGGCCGGGTGCAGCCCAACGTCCCCAGGCGGCCGGCGGCTGCGCCGTCTACGACGTTGAGGTCGAGTTCCTGGACAGCGGCGGCGATACCTTCTTGCTGCGCTATGCGCGCATGGATGGCACGGAGGCCGGCGTAAGCGTGCGCAAGACCGGGACGGGCCAGTGGCGCGCCGTCACCCTGCGCCTCGCTGACGCCTACCTGAACAACGGCCTGCCCAGCGGCGCTGACCTGGAGTTGGTTAACTTCGACGGCAGCGCCGACATCTTCCATCGCCTGCGGGTCGAGTTTGTCAGTGACTGCGCGGCCACGTCCACACCCACGCCAACCCGTACAGCGACGCCCACGCGCAGCCCCACGCCGACAGCGACGCGCACAGCCACGCCTAGTCCGACTGTCACGCCGACTCCCAGCGCCACCGCGACTGTCACGCCGACGCCAACAACGACGCCGACGCTGACACCCACCGCAACGGCAACTGCCACTGCGACTGCCACTGCCACAGCGACGCCGACAACGACGCACACGCCGACGCCCAGCCCAACCTCGACCGCAACGCCCAGCCCGACGGCGACCTGGACGCCCGTAGCGTCGGCCGCCTGCCTGCCGGTGCTGGCAGGAACGATTGCGCTGCCGGACAATGATCAACCCAAGGGCATGGCAGCCGACGCCGACACCGTCTATGTCGCGCTTTACAACCAGCCGCGGCTGGCCATCATCGACGCTGCCAGTGACACACTGCAAGGCGTGCAATCGCTGGCGTCAGGCGGGGTCAACAGCGTAGCCGTGGTTGGCAACCGGGTCTACACCAGCAACCGCAACAGCGCCCAGCTCTCCGTCAGCCAGGCAGGCAGCGGCGCGCTGGTGGGCATAGTGGGTGTGGGCGGGCTGCCTTGGGGCGTGGGCGGCACGGGAGACCGGGTCTACGTGGCCAACTTCGCCGACAGCACGGTAAAGACACTGAGCACCGCCAGTGGCGCGGTCATTCGCACCACGGCTGTCGCGGCGCTGCCGGCCTTCGTGGCGGCGCTGCCCAACCAGGTCTACGTTACTCACATCAACGGACGGCTCACCATGCTCTCCCGCAATGGCTCGTTGCTGGCCGATTTCGTCCCCGGCTCTGCCAGCCAGCTCTGGGGCTTGGCGTTCAATCCGACGGGGGAATTGCTCTACCTGGCCGACCGCCCCAACAACCGCATCCTGGTGTTGTCCACAGCCACCAACCAGGTGGTCGACACGATCCCGTTGCCCGGTCCCCCCACGGCCTTGGCGGTCAACCCTGGCACCGGCCATCTGTTCGCAGTGGATGCTGTCTCAGATCGGGTGTACGTGGTAGACACGCGCAACGGCCCTGCGGTCTACCTGGGCGCCGTGCCGGTGGGCAGTCAGGACGCCAGCGAGGGCGGCCAGGGCATCGCGGTGACCCGCAACAAAGTCTACGTGGCTAACTGGCAAGGGCGCAGCGTCAGCGTTCTGGACGACACCTCCTGCCCGGGCCAGATCACGCCGCAGCCACCCACGCCTACACCGACGCCGTTCCCCCGTTGACTCAGCAGGCGCCGGGCACAGTATTTGCCAGTGCCCGGCGCCTGAGGCGCCCCGCGTGTCAGGTCATTGTCGCCAACCCCAAAAGCCGGCTGAAAACACGACATCCGCCAGGTCGATTGCGCCGGAGCCGTTCGGATCCAGCGCGGCCGGGCAGGCTGGGCCGATCGGCTGCAGCCAGCAGCCGGCGACGCGCTGCACGTCGGCAATGTCCACGTCGCCATCGCAGGCATCCGTGTTGCTGTGGTCCGAGTTGGGCTGTACGTCGGCCGGGTGACAGCCTCCCTCCAGGACGAGACGCCCAAAGTCCCCAGCCTGGCTATTGGTCGAACTGCCCTGCCAGATCAAGTAGTGATCCCAGTTGCCGCCGTCGTCGTCGTCGTGCAGACCGATGTTGAAACCGGCAGTCCAGCCAGCGCCCCAGCCCGGCGGCTGCAGGATGGCCAGAGGAATGGCCATTTCCACCTGGTAGCCGTCGTCCAGAGTCGCGACGAACCGCTGCACCAAGCCGTTTAGATCGATGTAGCCGAAGTCGAATACTCGACCATCGGCATTGATCGTAATCTGGTGGTCGTCTAGTCCGTCGAACACGCCATCGAGCGCGCCGTCGAAGCCAAACTCCAGCTCGTCATCATGCCAGACGTCAGGGCTGTCTGAGATCAGCACATCATCCCAGACGCGGGCGGCGATGTAGAGGAAGCTGTTGTCCCAGGCAGCCCAGATGCGGGCGCTGACGTCCGCCGGCGCGGGAGGCGGAACGTCGGTAGGACGCACCGTACTGGCTGTGGTCGCGTCCAGCAGGACGCCAGCGTTGAGGTTCCAGTCGTCGAAGTCGCCGTCGATGTCCGGCGGCAGCGTCATGAAGGTGGCTGTGATGATCTGGGCCGGACCGACCGGGCGCGGGGTTGCCGTCACCGTGGGCGTGGCCGTGGGCCCGGCGGTCGGCGTGGCCGTGGGACTCGCGGTTGGCGTTGCCGTCGCAGTGGCCGTTGCTGTTGGCGTTGGCGTCGCAGAAGGCCCAGCCGTGGGGGTAGGCGTGCGGGTTGGGGTACTGGTGGGCGTGGGCGTGGGCGGCGCCATGGAGATGGCATAGGTGAAGACCAGCCGCGGCCGGATGCTCACGTCGGCGTTTTCGCTGGACGCGAAGTAATAGCCGACGCCGCCGCTGCTGCCGACGCCTTTGACCGTCAGGCCGTGGTTGGCGTAGCCGCCGGAGACCCACTCGGCCAACGCCTGGCTCACGTCGAAGCGCTCCCACACCCCAATCTCCTCCAGCCGCTGCTGGTCGAGCAGCACGTTGCTGCGGTCGCTGGGGATGCCGTTGGCGCCGGAAGTCGTCCACAAGACCGAGTTGGCGGCGCGATTCCAGGTGGCCTGCTCTTCGACCCAGGCGCGGCGCAACGCGTAGACCCCGGCGTCCAGCCAATTGCTGTCGTTGGAGCGTCTGGTGATGTACAGGTCCAGGTGGCCCTCGACGATGGTGGCTTGGTCGGGCACGATTCCGGTCAAGTCGAACTTGAGCAACGCGGCCCATTCGTCGTTGTTACGAACGGCGCTCTCCGTGTTGGCGCCATAGTTGGCGTCGGGACTCCAACTGCTGAGGTAGCTGTCAATGACGCCGTCATAGCCTACGCCATTCGGTTGCAAGGTGACGCTGACCTGCTGAACGGTATTGAGGCGCGTCAGGTCCACGAAGTGAAAGATGTCGTCGTCGTTGCCGCCATTGTAGATGCGGAAGTCGCTGCCGCCGTTCTGGCGGTTGCCAAAGTAGACGTTGTTCAGCACCTGCGTCACCGTACGCCACTGACCGCTGTTCTGCTTCTGCACTGTGAAGCCCACAGCGTATGGATCGCCGACAGCGTCGTACTCCAGCCGCCACGTGCCCGTGCCCTGGTCCAGGTAGGTCACGGTAATGCTGACGGCGTTGCTGCCGCCCAGCATGTAGGCATCGTCCACGTTGAAGTACATGTACGGATTGCCGGCAACGCCGTTGGTGCGTCGGGCATAGCGCCCGCGCATATCGCTGGTCACATTCCATAGCGGCACGGTGACGCCCCCTGGCACGTTGTTGTTCTGATACAGCCAGAAGGTAAAGTTGCCTCGCTGGGGAAACCAGGTCGACAGCGGTTCGCGCATCGCCGTCCAGACCGAGGGGGTATCGTCGACCGTGCGCCCCAGGTAACGGTTGGCGTAATGCCAAAGCTGCGCCTCGAACGGCGTCGCCCCGGTCAACAAGTCATGCTTGGCGACAAAGTAGGCCGGGTGCTTGTCCAACGCGTTGAGCACGCCCCAGTAGACGTCCGACTCGGTCCACAACCCCAACTGCTCGCGATAGATCTCCCAGGCCAGTGGGCCAGCCGTGTTGGGGAAGCTGAACATCGCATCGTATTGGCCTGCTCTGTAGTCCAAATGGTTTGGGGTGTTGATCACCTGATCGTCGTGGTCGATC
>JBFYTD010000107.1:0-6631 GCA_041300885.1 Anaerolineae bacterium
GTGCGAATTACCCGCGCTAGAGATGCTCAGGGAGGACCCGTGAATCTGGTTTGTCTTCATGGCTTTGATGCGCGACAGGCGCGCGCCTTCCTGATGTGGGGAGCGGGGTTTGTTCATTGCCTCAAGTGCCCTGCAATGTCGGGCATGAATCCGCATGGCCACAGGCCACCAGATAGCGGTGATGGTGTCCAAACAGGTACAGCTCGGCAGCCATGCGCCAGACTTCGGATGGCTTGCGATCCTCGAAGAGCGCGACATCGTTGATCGCGTTCTTCAATTCCTCGGAGACACGGATGGTCACTTCGCAAATCTTCTTGTCGCTCATGCCGCCTTCTGTTCTGGTTCAGCGCCGAAAACATCCGGGCGCAGCAACTTGAGATACATCAGGCGCGCATCCGGTATGCCGTTTTCACGCCATTGCGATACCGCGCCTTTCGTGACATTGCACAGGCCGGCGACCACAACAGTCCCGCCCAGCGCATCGATCACTTCGTTTGATTTCTGATCCATGCGCCAAGTATAGACCTCTATACAAACAAAGTGCAACACCCTAAACAACAAAATGTTTAGCGTTATGGACATGAAGAAAATGCTTTGGCAGCGCATCCAACAAATTCTCGACGACCAGCAGATCAACCAGGTCGAGCTGGCCGGCGTCGCCGGCTGCACACGCGGGCGCATCAATCAGTTCATCACGGAGAAGCGCCCGAACGTAACGCTATCGCCGTCTATGGCGTTTCGGATTGCCGACCGCTATGGTTACGAACCGCGCTGGCTGATGACTGGCGTCGGCCCGGAGCTTACCCTGAAGGCGCTCAACCACCGCGCCGCCGAACTGATCAACAACTACGCCAGGTGCGACGAACGCGGTAAAGAAACCATCCTGATCGTTGCCGAGCGCGAAGCCAACTACAACAAGGACGCCTGATGGATTCCGTTATCCTGGCCGTGATCGGCTTCGTCATTTACTTCCTGCCCACCATGAGCGCTTATTCCCGCAAACACCGCAGCGCAGGCGGGATCTTCCTGCTCAATCTGCTGCTCGGATGGACGCTGCTAGGCTGGATAATCGCCGCAGTCTGGTCGGCAACCGGCGACGTGAAGGCCGCCGACCCCAACGCACCCAGCCCGGAAACGCACATCCGCTGCCCGGAATGCCGCGAGCTAGTCATCCGTGATGCCCGCAAGTGTAAGCACTGCGGCTGTGCGCTGATTCCGCAATAAACCCCCGTTAATCGAGGTCGACCGCCCCAGGGCGGTTTTTTTTCGTCTGTGCTGTATAGACTACTTGACAGGCTTTTGTTTAGGGTTCTATACTTCAATCAACGCACCACGGAGCCAACCCGAGATGACCAACGAAACCCGCCAGCAGATTGCCTTCTACCAGCGCACGGGGCTTTCGTTTCTCGGCATCAGCTTCCAGCGCGCCATGCAGCAACCGGCTTTGCGCATCGCCATCACCCAGGGCGCGCAAGCCAGCACCAAGGGCCAGCCGGCCCCTTCGCAGCCGGCGTTGAGTCTGTAGGGAGTCGCCATGAAAACCGCCATCAAATCCGCGTTGACCGCAGTTAAGCGTGCCGCTGCCTGGTATCACATGCGCAGCCTTGAAACCAACCTGGCTGGCATGATCGACACGTTGCCGCTGGTCCGCGACGAAGACACCCGTTCCGCGATGCGCCTGTCCATTGCCATCACCTGCAAGGAATTGTGCCGCGCCCGTGCCAACTACAACGCGCTGTTGCCGCCAGGGCAGCGCCGCACCTGGACGCTGGCGTGATCATGACCAGCCACTACTCGCCCACCGCGCACCGCCTGCTGATGCAGCAATACGAACTGAAGGCCAGCATCCTGCGCATTTCCGTCGCGGTAGCCGCCGGTTTCAGCGTGGTTGTGCTGATCTGGGGCTGGGCGCACTGATGGAATTCGCGCTTGCCCTCGCGGCCGTCGCCCTACTTTTAATCATGAAAGAGATTTATGACCACTTTGACTGAACACGTTGTGTGTGTGACCCCAGCCGGCGGAGGGGACAATATCACCGGCACCGGCGCAGCGCCCACCTCCCTTGCAGCATGTATCACGGACGCGGGCGCCGGCGTAAGCGAGCCACCGACGGCGGATGATTCGCCGCCCGAGGTGCGCTCCGACGAGATTGGCCTGGACGAAATATTCAGCATCGACCTCGGCAACGATGACGACAGCGACGAACGCGCCTATCCGCGCAGCCGGCGCCTGGTCTGTAGCGCCAGCAGCGACGGCCAGACGACGATCCACCGTTTCGGCTCGACAGGCATTGTCCTGACTGCCGAAGAAACGCGCGAAGTCTACGAATTCCTCGCCAACTCCGCCCGCATCTGGGGAGGCGCGCTGCTATGAAATTTTCCGACGAAGTCGACGTTCTGGAGTGCCGCGTGCGCGGCCTGGAAAACGAGGTCCGCACGCTGCGCGAAACCCTGCGCGACAAATATGCCGCCGCCGCGCTAAATGCCCTGATCCTCTGCGGCTGGGGGCCGGAAGCCCCGGTCGCCGAGAAGGCGTTCATGATTGCCGATATGGTGCTGGAGGCGCGGAAGAAATGAGCATCGTTATCCATAACTGCCCGTTCTGCGACCACGTCGACGTCGAGATCGACGATGCAGGCGCATGTGAATATCTCGTCAGTTGCCCTGAGTGCCGCTGCTCTGGACCGGTCTGCGACGACATCATGGCCGCCATCGCCGCCTGGAATAAGGCGCCGAGAAACTTCGCAAGCACACTCTCTATCGGGGAGCGCGCCGCATGAACCTGCCCCTGCCTACCGACTACGACAGATGCCTGGCGCACCCCTTCGGATATACCCGGCGCGCCGCGCCACTGGAATGGTGCCACTTGCGCGATACATGCGCCAGGCACCAGACAATCAAGGTCGACGGGTTCTGCCCGTGGATCGCCAAGCCGTGCCTCTGTTCCGACGACCGAAAGCTGATGTACATCTAGGCCGAAGCATGAGCGACGACCTGATCATCATCGTGGCGCTGCTCGGCCTGATCGTTGGCGCCATGCTTGGCAGGGCGTGGAGATGAAACGTCACTCCTGGACCCCAATTGAAGACGCCGGCATGTGCGACCTCTACCCGTCGCACAGCGCCGCCGAAATCGCCGTCATCCTCGGCATCCCGCTGAAATCCATCCAGTCCCGCGCCTCGAAGCGCGGCCTGAAGAAATCCCGCGAGTGGATTGCCGAGCGCGCCCGCCAGCGCAGCCTCAAGCCCGAGCACGGAGGCCAGGCGCATCGCTTCACTCCCGGCCTTGTGCCGTGGAACAAGGGAACGCACTGGACTGCTGGCGGGCGCAGCGCCGAAACCAGATTCAAGCCCGGGCACCTTGGCGGCAATGCCGCGCAGCTTTACCAGCCGATTGGCGCCGAGCGCATCAACAAGGACGGCTACCGCGAGCGCAAGATCAATGACGACCTGCCCATGCAACGCCGCTGGCGCGGGCTGCATATCGTGCTCTGGGAAGCGGAAAACGGCCCGCTGCCGAAAGGCCATGCCATCGTTTTCATGGATGGCGACAAGACCCACATCACCCTGGACAACCTCGAGCTAGTCAGCCGCGCCGAACTCATGCGCCGCAACACGCTGCACCGCTACGGCAAGGAAATCGCCGGCGCCTATCAACTCAAAGGCGCCCTGACGCGCCAGATCAACCGGAGGAATGCCGCATGAGCCACACCATCAACGACCTGCGCGCCACGCTGTTCGACACCCTGCAGGCAGTCAAGGCCGGCACGATGGAAATCGACCGCGCCAAGGCCATCAGCGACCTGTCGCAAACCATCATCAACACCGCCAAGGCCGAGATCGACTACGCCAAAGCCACCGGCGCCCACATCAACAGCAGCCTGATCGACTGCGACCGCCACCGGACGCCGGCCCTGCCCGATCGCCCCAGCCTGGTCGGGCAGATTTCGGCAGCAAACGGGCGCGGCAAATGATCAACCACCCAACGTATCACACGCCCAGCCCGTGGCAAGTCGTCCGGCTTTACACCGCCACGCCGCAGATCGCTATCTGTATCGAAGGCGCCGCCAAAAGCACCGGGCGCATCGCCACCGTTCCGCTGCGCGACGGCTTCCAGAGGCGCAACACCGCCGACGCCTGCCTGATCGCTGCCGCGCCGGACATGCTCGCCGTGCTGCTGGCGCTTGAAGGCGCCGCCAACCACTGGAGCGACTCCGAAGCCTTCCTCATAGCCAAACGCATCAAGGCCGCCATCAAGAAAGCGACCAATCCTGGCACCATCGCCATCGACATATGAAACGCATCACCCGCCGCCAGGCACGATCCTGGCTCTCCCCGATGCGCGCCTGCCTGCGCCAGATGCTCGCCGGCGAAGTCGACGCGATCAATGGCTATCCGGTCACGCGCCTGCACCATAACGACGATTACGCCCGCGTCGACTTTTGCATTGCCGGATTTCGTGCGCTGCTCGACCGGCTTTGCCCGGAAGTCGGCATCTATCCGCTGGCGCGCCTCGAAAAGCGCCTGGCGCATGGCGTTCCGCTGACCGCAGTGGAAATCGAGCAGGCGCTGGCCGTCTGCACCCTCGCCGAATCCGCGCTGCTGCGGCATCCGGTGGCGGTCGTCAAAGCTGCCGTGCTGACTGAGCAGATTGTGATTGAGATGGAAGCGCTTGGACTGAAGGAGGCAGCATGAGCCTGCAACTAGCCATCGACCAAATTCAGCGCCCGACATGGTGGTTCGAAGAATCCAACCGCGAGGAATACAAAAACCAGTGGTCTGGCAGCGATAGCGGGCGGGTCAAGAAAGAAACCGTCCTGGCCCACATCCGCCAGGCCGGCCGCGCCGATTGCGGACAGATTCGCAGGGCTACCGGCTACACCACGCAAAGCATTCGCTACGTGACCGCCAAGCTGATCGATGACGGGCTGATTCTGAAGATCGACGTGTCGAGCAATCGCGTTTTTTGGGAGGTAGTGAAATGAGCATGGACGATATAGATCACGCGCACGAAACGATTATGGCGTATGCAGAAAATATCCTTGAGCTTAAACAGCGACTTGACGAGCGCTGCGGCGCACTACTGAACGCCATTTCAGAGATACATAGGCTAGGAAAGCAGATTGCTGAGCTTGAAGCAGAGTGCGACGGGTGGCAAATCAATGCCGAGCAGTGGACTATTGAGAGCGCCAAAGACCTAAAGCAGCAACTCACCGCCAAGGATGCCGAGATTGCCAGGTGGCAAAATTGCAGCGTGAATGCAGCCGGAGAAGTGTTAAGTCGGTCTAAAGAGCGCGACAAACTCCGCAAGCAGAACGTGATGCTGCGGGATGCCATTGAGGAAGGGTTGAGTACCTACTGTGTCCCACGAACTGCGCGAATCATGGAAGCACTCGCCGCCACTGCCGACCTCAAGGACTACATCCTCTGTGATGCGGAGCCTGTCATGTGGCGTCACAGGCACGCCGATCTTCCAGAATGGAGAATTGCTGAACCACGGAACCCGAACGTAAATACGGTCATGGATACGGTGAACGAGATACAGCAATACATTGACGGTGGCTACAAATATGAACTTCAGCCACTCTACAAAGCGAGGGAGCTGAAATGAAATCACACTGCTCAGTATGTGATGTGGAAGCAAAGTGTGCATACCAATACAAACCATGCGACTGTTGCAACTATCGAAAATTCGTAGCAAAACCTGAGCCAAAGCAGGAAGCGCAGATCATCCAACTCCATAAAGCGAAGCCATGACCGCCCTCTCCCGCCAGCAACTCTGCGCCGCGCTGTCCGTCTCAGAATCCACCATTCGACGGCTTGAGCTTTTGGGGCTACCCTATACGCCCGTCGGCCTGCGCGCCAAGCGTTACGACCTGGCCGAAGTAAAACAATGGTTGCGGGAGCATCAATGTCAATCTGGACGGACAAGCAAGGGCGCCACCACGTCGGCATCATGGTCGCCGGCCAGCGCCTTCACCGCCGCCTTCCGGAAGGTGCATCTAAGGGTGATGCCAAGCTAGTCGAGGCCGAGCTGCGCAAATCCGTCGGCCGCAAGCACACGCACATTCCCGGCGATCCGCTGATCGTCGAAATCATGGGGCTGTATCTGACGCACGCCGACACCCTGCGCAGTCCGAAAACCGCCAAGCAGCACGCGCTACGTGCCGGCCCGTGGATCATTGGCCACAAAGCATCCGACATTGAAATCGTCGCCGACAAGATGATTGCCGACATGCGCCAGGACTATGCGCCGGCGACCATCAACCGCAGCATCGGCGCCATCAAGGCCGCCTTCGCCATCGCCTGGCGCCAGCGCCTCATTCCGGAAGACTACGCCGCGCGCCTGCACAGGCTTCCGGAAAACAACCAGCGCCACACCTATCTGAGCATCGAGCAGGTCAAGCAGATCGCCGACTGCGCCAGCGAAAACGTCCGCGCCGCCATCTGGATCGCGCTGCTGACCGGCTGCCGCCGTGGCGAAATCCTCAAGCTGACCAAGGACGACATCGGCGAGCGCCAGTTACGCATCGTCGCCGGAAATACCAAGACACTCCGCCAGCGCACTATCCCGATCGTTCCAGCGCTGCGCCCCTGGCTGAAATACATCCCGCTGCCGATCAACTTCGAAGG
>JBFYTD010000108.1:0-6625 GCA_041300885.1 Anaerolineae bacterium
CCAGCAGCAGCGCAGCCGCCAGGCTGACGCCAGCGCCGCGGCTAAGCGCAGCCGGCCGATAGTCGAACTGAACGCGGTGCTGGCCGGCTGGCAGCAACACGGATCGAAACAGGTAGTCGGCCCGCAGCAGCGCCGCGGGCACGCCATCCACCGTCGCCTGCCATCCGGGATACCAGGTGTCGGCCAACACCAGCACGCCGGGCGCGTCCAGGGTCACATCCAACTCTATCTGCTCGGGTTGGTAGCTGACGACCTGCACAACGGCCGGAGCGGCCGGGCTGGCAAGCTGCGCTGCCTGCTCCAGCAGGCCGGCCGCGGCCAACTCATCGGCCAGCAGCACCACCTGCCCGCCCGGCTCAAAGTCCGGATCGGCCAGCGCAGCCAGCGCGGCTGAGTCGTCGGCCGCCACAGCCACCCGGCTAGCTATGTAAGCCCGCGGCAGCGCCTGCACGTTTTGATAGATCTTGACATCGCCCGAATGCACACGGCGAAACTGGCCGTCGGCCGGCATGGTCAACGCGGCGTGCGTCCCCGCGCCCTGGTCCAGCAGGCTGACGCCGCGCAGCACCAGGTCGCCCTCAGCGGCTACATTACGCACGGTGATGCGTTGGGGTAACAACGGCTCAGCCCAGTCGAAGCGGGCCAGGTAGTCCCAGCCGGCCTGCTCGCGCGGCCAGGGCTGGCGCTCAGCGGGCTGGGCATGCGCCGCATCGCCGCTCCACTGCCCCTCGGCCGTTTGCTGGCCGGCGCGCAGCAGCAGCGTTTCACTGCCTCCGTCCCCCTCGACCCGCACCTCAGCCACAGGCGCACCCTCGGCCAGCGCCGCGCCGCCGTCCAGGTGGCTCCACAGCCCCAGCCCGGTGGCCTCCAGCCGGTCAGCCTCTTGCACAACCGCGGACTCGCCGGGCTTCAACCGCGTGCTCAGCTCCAGATCGTAGTACACGCCGTCCCGCCACACGTCGAATCCCTTGTCGGTGACGACGTGCTCCACCCCTAGCAGACGCAGCAGGCGGCTAGGCGGCACGGCCCCCAGTTGCTCGCGCAGCCGGCCGTCCTCAGCCAGCTCATCGGCCGGGATGAAGAGCGTCTGCAGGTCCACGTAGCGGCGCAGCGGCAGCACACCGCCGTCGTAGCCGTCCACCGCCGGCAAGCGCCACAGCAGCGGCAGGTTGGGCGCCACGATCTCTTGCAGCTTGCTGGCCACCACCAGGTCGTAGATGGCCTGTTGCGGCAGACGGCCGCTGAAGATCTGCTCCAGCTCGGCCAGGTCGCCGGGATCGTAGGTGATGCCGGAGATGCTGAGGAAGCGGCCGGGGATGCGGCCCTCGGCCTCGGCCTGGCGCGCGACAGCCAGCAGGTGGGCGGGGGCGGCGCGCAGGCTGGTGATGGCCTCGGGCGCGGTGGGGCGGCGGTGCTCCAACACCAGGCTGGCGGCGGTCAGTTCGGCCAGCAGCAAGGGCACCAGCAGCAGGACAGCCCACGGCCGTCGCACTTGCCAGGCCGCAACGCCGGCCACAGCCAGCCCCACCGCCAGCCACAGCGCCACGGTCAGCCAGCCCGGCCAGCGCTGCACAGCCAATAGGGCAACCGCCAACAGCGCCAACGCCGCAATTAGCCAGCGCCGCCGGCCGTAGGGCATGCCAGGCCAGCCACGCTGCCCCAGCTTCAACTGCGCCAGCGCGGCCACACCGTAGCCGGCCAACACGCTGATACCAAAGGTGTAGAGCCCCATCCAGCGGGCCGGGGCGCGAAACAGGTCGAAGCCAGGTACGAGTTTGACCAAGGCGTAATAGAGCGGATTGTACGCGCCCAGCGCCAGGCCAAGGCCCAGCAGGGCCAGTGCCGCGGCCAGCCCCCAGGGCGAACTCAGCGGCCGGCGGCCCGCCTCATTGCGCCAACGCGCCAGGGCCAGTAGCGCCAGCAGCAGCCCCACCACGCCGACATAGGCCACGTACTCGCCGTAGGCCGGGGTAGCGAAGCGCTCGGCCAGGTTCTCGCCATAGCTGGGCAACAAGGTCAACAGCAGGCCGCGCGGCTGGAGGGAAAAGGAGACTGCCTCGCGCCAGGAGAGCCCACCGCTGCGGATCGACAGGCCCGAAAGCTCCAGAGTGGGCAAAATCTGCACGGCCGACAGCATAAAGCCCAGGAGGACCGCGCTCAGCGCCGCCAGCGCCCGGCCAGCGGCAGCGCGCAGCGCTTGCCCATCAACAGAAGCGGGGCTGCGCTGTAGAATATGAACCAGGCCCGTCAACAAAGCAGCCAGTCCCGGCCACAGCGCAGCCAGCAGGAGGCCGGTCAGGTTGATGAAGGAAGACTGGGTGTGGCCTGCCAAGAGTTGCAGCGCAATGGCCAGCGCCAGCCCGACGAACGCCAGCCAGCGGACGCGCGCAGCAATCTGGTTGGCCAACAGGCCGTCTGAAGTAAGACGCCAGCGGGGCACGCTGGCCTCCAGCAGCGCCAGCAGCCAGGGCAGCCAGGCCACGACACTGACCTGGTTGATCTGGCCGGCGCGAGCGCCCAAGTAGCCGCTCAGGCTCCAGATCAGCCCGGCGGTCAGCGCGGCCAACCAGTTCAGCCGGGCCACGCGCCGCACGAAGACCGCCGCGCCCAGGCCGGCCAGCCAGATGTGCAGCGCCAGCGAGGCCAGCAGGCTCTGGGCGGCTGGCAACGCGACGAAGGGCCAGTGCAGCGGATAAAAGATTGCCGTCTGCGGGTTAGCCAGGAAGGGCACGCCCAAAAAGAGGTAGGGATTCCACAGCGGCAACCGGCCGGCGCGCAGGGCCGCGTTGGCGTAGTCGCGGTAGGGCGTGAAGTAGGCGAAGGCGTCGCCGGTGGCCAGCACGCGGTTGGTCAGCAGCAGCGGCGCGTAGACCAGCAGCACGCCGCCTGCCAGCGCCAGCGCCAGCAGCAGCCAGCCCAGCGCCTCGCGGCGCCGGCCGCCAGCCTCAGGGGCCATGGTGAGGCGCTCCGGCCAGAACCGGCTCGATGCTGTATAACGCCAGCGACGGCTCGCCGCGCTCGTCAGCCGCAAGGAGCACGGGACTGAGCGCCAGCCCTGCCGCTGCTAGTGCAACCCGCACGTCCTGCTGCTCCCGACCGGCGGGAAAGGCGATCAACTGGCGCTGGCTGGGACTGCCGGCAGCTTTGCGGGCCAAGTCGGCCGGCTCTTGCCACCAGCGCAGTTCCACCGGCGCGCCGTACAAGTAGAAATTGTAGTGCCAGCCCAGCCAATGGTGGTACAGGATGGCCCCGGATGGTTCGGCGCTGCGCACGTGGGTCGTAATTTGCTGGACGCCGTCGTAGACGCCGCCATCGCTCAAGGGCAGGCGCGCGAAGCTGGCCATGTAGCCGGCATAAAGCAGACTAAACGCCAAGCCCGCGGCGGCAGCCCGCCTTGCCCAGGCGGCGCGGCCGGCTGGCTGTGTCGCAGCAACGTTGGCGGTCCAGGCCCAAAACGCCGCGCGCGCCAGCAGCAGGGCCAGCAGCGGCAGCAAGGGCAGCAGGTAGCGATCCCACGGAGCCAGGTTGGTAGCGATGTGCAGGAGCAGGTAAGCAGCGACGTAGGCCAGCAGCAGCCGGTCGAACCAGTCGGCGGTAGAAGGACCCTGCGCAGCGCCAACACGCCGTGCATCCGAGCGTTCCCCCGTCGGCGTGCTTGTCCTGAAGAAAGCGCTCTGGCCGGTCTGTGCGAAGCCTCCCGGAGGGACCGACCGAGCCAGCCCAGTTTCATGTGCCGTGCGCCGCGCAGATACGCTGCACAGACCCCACAAGACCCATGCAGCCAGAGCTAACCAGAGCGGCCAGCCGAAGCCGTAGCCCAGCAGTTCACCCCACTGCGCCAAGCGCTGGGGCAAGCCGGCGTCCAGCGCCAGCGCCAGGCCGCCATAGGTCTGCGAGCTGCGATCCCAGTAGCTGGGCATCCACTGCCAGCGCAGGCTGTCCCACCATAGCACGGCCACCGCGACAATAGCGAAGCCGTTCAGCCAGCGCCACATCTGGCGGCGCAACCTGAGCGTGGACTCGCGCGTTTCACTCACCCTTGGCAATGAAACCCCAGCGTTGCGCGTCACGCTGAACCACAGCACTGCCAGCAGCAGCGGCATGAACAACAGCCCCTGCTGCTTGGTGGCGTAGGCCAGGCCGCAGGCGATGCCGGCCAGCCAGGCCCGTTGCCCCAGCGCGGCCCACAGCCCCAGCAGCAGCCACAACGCCAGCCACGGATCGGTGAACAGGGTCGGCGACAGCCGCACGGCCAGCGGCGAGAGGGCGAACAGCGCCAATGCGCCCAGTGCAACGCGCGGCCCGTAGACGCGCCGTGCGATCAGCCACAGCAGCGCCAGGCTGAGGGTGCTGGCCAGCAGCGCAGCCAGCCGGCCGGCCAGGATCAGTCGCCCAGGATCCAGCGGCGCCTGTCCATCGAAGCCGGCGAGCCTGAAAATCCCAGCCAGCAGGTAGAGCAGCAGCGGCGGCTTGTCTACGTAAACGCCCAGCAGGGCCGGGTCGCTGCCGTCGGCGATGCGCAGCGCCCAACTGGCGTAGAGCGCTTCGTCGGGGTGCAGGCCGGGCTGGTCCAGCAGCAAGCCGCGCAGAATCATGCCCACCGCCAACACCACGCCCGCCGGCGCGGCGCGCGTCAAAGCCGCAGCGCGCGGGCGGTTGATGCGTACGCCGATGGGATGAGGGCGAGGAAGGGGAACTGCGCGCTGCACGAAGAAATCTCGCTGGGAGAGGCCCAGAGTACGTCAGTGGGAGGTCATTCGACGAAACGGTAGCGCAACAACGCCCAAACGGCCTCGAAGGCATCCTTCATGCCGATCTTCTTGCCTTCCTGGTACTCCCGGCCTGTGTAGGAGATGGGCACTTCGTAGATGCGGTAGCCCCGCTTCAGCACCTTGGCAGTGATCTCCGGTTCGATCTCGAAGCGCTGCGAGCGGAGGGGAATGGTTTGAATCACGTCAGCGCGGAAGGCCTTGTAGCAGGTCTCGACATCGGACAGGATGGCGTCGTATAGCACGTTGGTCATCAGAGTGATCAGCTTGTTGGCGATCATGTGCCAGAAGAGCATGGCCTTGCGCGGGCCGCCCAGGAAGCGGGAGCCGTAAACCACGTCTGCGCGGCCCTCGATGATGGGCAGGATGAGCGAAGGAAAATCGCGCGGGTCATACTCCAGGTCGGCGTCCTGGATCAGCAAAATATCGCCGGTTGCTGTGGCGATGGCCTTGCGCACGGCTGCGCCCTTGCCCTGGTTATGGGGCTGGAGCACCACGGTGAGGTCGCCCTTGGCCTGCTCTTCACGCAGGATGTCCTGGGAGCCGTCGGTGGAGCCGTCGTCGACCACGACAATTTCCTTCTCGATCAGCATTGGCATATCGGCATAGATGGCCAGCGGTTTGTCGAACGTCAAATCCACGGCGCGCACCCGACGCAGGATCTCACGCAGTGTGGCCTGCTCGTTGTAGACCGGGATCAGGATGGAGATCTTCACGTATCCTCCTGGAAAGCGGCGGGCTCGGTCTGGAGACCGGCCTAAGCGAAGAATCTAGTCAGCACGGGCTCGGTGGCTGCGCACAGACCGGCCCGAACGATGAGACTGGCCGCGAGGGCCAGAAGACAGGCGAAGCGCCGGCCTGGACGGCCAGCGCACTGGCTCGATTATAGCCCAGCCAGGCTCAGATGGCAAAGCTGATCTTGGAGGCGCCCCGCATGTGTGCTACAATTCGCACATGTAAGAGTCATCGACCATTATCCCATTCCAGGAGTATCGCATGGCGTCCCCGGAGAGTCTTCCAGAGCCCCTACCCCAACAACGACCACCCACCGGTCTGAGCTTCGGCGACGGCTTCCTATTCGGCTGTGGTTTTTTCATCGCCGGCCTGATCGCAGCTATGATCCTCGTCCTGATTCTTGCTCTGATTGGGTTGGCGTTGTCTGTCACCGGATTTGGCCTGCTCAGCAGCCTACTGGGCTGATCATCACGCCCCGACAGCCAGCAAAACACAAAGCAGCGGCTCCACCAATCCGGGGGCCGCTGCTTCCTTTTCCCTTGTCTACTTGTCTATTTGTTTACCTGCCTACTCACTCACTGCGGCACGGTCATCTGGTGAGCCAGGATGATAGCGTCGGCGACCTCGCGCATCGACTTGCGGCTGTTCATACTGATGCGCTGGATGTTACGGAAGGCTTCCTGCTCGCTCATGCCGCGATGGTCCATTAGAATACCCTTGGCGCGGTCTACCACGACGCGCGTCTCCAGCCGCTCTTCCAGCCGGGCGGCCTCCTTAGAGATTTCCTGATACTCATTGAAGCGGGCCAGCACGACCTCGATGGCCGGCAACAGGTTGGACTCGTCGAAGGGCTTGATGACATAGCCCGAGACGCCGGCCGACGCAGCCCGCTCGACCAGGTCACGCTGGCTGTAGGCTGAAAGCAACAGCACCGGCGCGATCCCTTCTTCGGTTAGGATGCGGGCCGCTTCGATGCCGTCCATGTCGGGCATGCGGATGTCCATGATCAAGAGATCAGGCTTGAGCTCGCGCGCCTGGTTTACGGCGCTGCGGCCGTCGCCCACGTCGCCCACCACCAGGTAGCCCAGGTTGGTGAGCATCTCGCGCAGGTCCTGGCGAAT
>JBFYTD010000109.1:0-6624 GCA_041300885.1 Anaerolineae bacterium
AGTTTGGTCATGGGACGTACCTCCTTGTACGATGGGTAAGTCGGAAAAGGGAACCGGAAGGGAAATGAGGGAAAGGATGGGTTGGCGGTGCAAACCCATGACTGGTGAGGATCAACGTATGCAATCAGTCATTCCTGCGAAGGCAGGAATCCAGTCTGCAAGGCTCTGGATTCCTGCCTTCGCAGGAATGACCGCGCGCGGCTGTGCCTCATTTATACGTCGACCGGTCTGGCGGCTGAGCTCTCGCGCACGATCAACTGCGGCTCGAGCCACACGGCCTGGTGTTCCTGATGGTTGTCGGAGCTGCGCTGCGCGTCGATAACGCTTACCAGTTGCCGCACAGCCTGACAGCCGAGCTGATGCAGATCCTGGTGAACGGTGGTGAGCGAGGGGCAGAAATAGGCTGCTTCGGGCATGCCGTCGAAGCCGACCACGGCCAGATCGACCGGCACGCTGCGCCCGCGACGGCGAGCCACAGCCATGAGGCTGAGGGCCATCTGGTCGTTGGCCGCAAAGACCGCGTCCAGATCCGGGTAGCGATCGAGCAGTTGGTAGGCTGCCAGTTCGCCGCTCTTGCTGGACCAGTTGCCCTCGACCCACATGGCGCCGTTGACATCCTGGCCAGCCTCAGCCAGCGCATCGGCCCAGCCAGCCTTACGCTGCTGCGCTTCCCACCAGGTGAGCGGCCCAGCGATGTGGCCAATGCGCCGGTAGCCCTGGACGAGCAGGTGCTCTGTAGCCAGCCGGCCGCCCTTATAGTTGTCCACCGACACAATGGGCAGACCCGGCTGGGGGTGCATGGTCAGAATGACCAGCGGCACGCGCAGATCGGGCAGGTGCTCCAGCAGCCACTGCCGGTTGTCGCCGATCTCCGGCACGGCCAGGATAACGCCGTCGATCTGGCGGGCCAGCATGGTATCCAGGAAGGGCTCGATCTCGGCTGTGTCGAAGGTGGGCAGCTCGTGCAATAAGAGGTCGTAGCCCAAGGCGTCGGCTTGGGCCGTGATGCCGCTGAGGGTGCGCGACGGGCCGATGTAGCTCAGGCCGGCCGTGACAACGCCCAGCATCATGCTGCGCCGCTGGATCAGGCTGCGCGCCAGCGTGCTGGGCCGGTACTGCAAGCGCTCGATAACCGCCAGCACGCGCTCGCGGGTGTCCGGCGCGACGTGCGGCAGGTCGTTGAGAACGCGCGAGACCGTCTGGATCGACACCCCCGCCTCACTTGCCACC
The DNA here is from genome assembly GCA_041300885.1 of Anaerolineae bacterium. Taxonomy (GTDB): domain Bacteria; phylum Chloroflexota; class Anaerolineae; order JAAEKA01; family JAAEKA01; genus JAAEKA01. The sequence continues at coordinate 1,231 of JBFYTD010000109.1, forward strand.
TGCTTGATGGTTGTTCGTTGTCTGTTCATGGCGGCCACCACGAGGACGCTGGCATTTGTTATCGTTACCGGGATCGTTCACATTTAGGATAGCATACAAGCCAAGTGCTGTCAAGAGCGAATTTTTACGCAAGAACGGGCGAAAAACAAGGACTGACAGTCCTCAGTCGGCACACATGGATGGCCGCCGCGTCCAGACCTGCATCAAGGACAGACTCAGGACTGTCAGTCCTGCCCAGGCCGCGAATTTCGCTCTTGACACAGCCAAGATAGTATGTTATCCTACATGTGAACGATCCCGGTAACGATAACACACGCTGTACGAAGGATCATTTCTCGTCATCGCCGATCCCGAAAGCAGGAGGTGATGTCCTCCCCCCATCCGTCTATTCGTCGTCTGGCCGCTCTCTCACACCGATCGTCAAATCCAAATCCTATCTCGGGCTGCCAACGATGGCGCCCACCCGTGTTCCAAAGGAGGAGCAACGATGAAGAAGCTCAGTCTACTCACTGTCGTGCTGGTGATTGCCAGCATCCTCGTCGGCTGTACTGTGCCGGCCACCGCTGTGCCGCAGACGGCTGCCGAGCCCGCGGCCGAACCTGCTGCTGCCGGCCCGGCCGGCTGGTGCAGCGACGTCAATATTGTCTTCTTCCCTGGCGGGCCAGCCGGCGGCGTCTTCGCCAACAACGTCTACAACGGCGCCAAGCAGGCCGAGGCGGACCTGGGCGCCAACGTACAGTACGTCTTCTCGGACTGGGATCCGCAGAAGATGATCCAGCAGTTCCGCGAGGCCGCCGCCACCAGCCCCGATGGCATCGCCGTCATGGGCCACCCCGGAGACGACGCCTTCTCCCCCCTGATCGACGACGCCGAAGCCCAAGGCATCATCGTCACCAGCCAGAACACCGAGCTGCCGGCCAGCTTTGCCAAGTATCAAGGTAATGGCTTCGGCTATGTGGGCGCAGTCAACTACACGGCCGGCTACAACCTGGGCAAGGAAGCTGTGCGGCGCTTCGAACTCACGACAGGAGATCGGGCCATGGTCTGGGGCTTGCTGTCACAGCCCTCGCGCGGCGAACGCACCCAAGGTGTGATCGACGCCCTCGAGGAAGCGGGCGTGACGGTGGACTACCTGGAGATCGACTCAGCCACCAACGCTGACCCGGCGGCCGGCACGCCGACCTTCACCGGCTACGTCTCGGCCAACCCCGACGTCAAGCTGGTGGTGACTGACCACGGCGGCTTGACTGCCACGTTGCAGACTTATCTCACGGCAGCCGGCAAGGGCCCCGACGACATCATCGGCGCCGGCTTCGACCTCTCCCCCGCCACGCTGGAGGCCATCCGCGGCGGCTGGACCGACCTGGTAATCGACCAGCAGCCGTGGCTACAGGGCTACATCCCGATTCTGCAGATCTGCCTGACCAAGACCTTCGGGTTCTCAGGCATGATGATCGACACCGGCGCGGGCTTCGCCACCAAGGACAACATCGAGTTCCTGGCGCCGCTAGTGGAGAAGGAAATCCGCTAAACTCCGACGCTCACGAGTCTCACGCAAAGTCGCCAAGAACGCAAAGAAGAAATCTGCCTTCCTTTGCGCTCTTTGCGGCTTTGCGTGAGCCAAGCTCGCAAAGCCCCCAGGAGACCATGGCATGGGCGAGAACCTGCTCGAGATGCACAACGTGTCCAAGTCCTTCGGCGACGTGGCCGCTGTGCATGGGATCAACTTCCGCGTGGGCCGCAACGAGATCGTCGGCCTGCTGGGCGACAACGGCGCGGGCAAGTCCACGCTGATCAAGCTGATCACCGGCTATCATCAGCCCGACAGCGGCGAGATCATCTTCGACGACCAGAGCATCGGCGGCTTCACCGTTGCGCGCGCCCGCGACCTGGGCATCGAAACCGTGTACCAGGAGCGCGCGCTGGCCGAGCAGCAGCCGCTGTGGCGCAACATCTTCATGGGCCGCGAGCTGGCCAACCGGGCCGGCTTGATGGACGTCAAAAAGATGAAGCAGGAGACCGACCGGCTAATGCTGGAGTCGATGGGCTTCACGTCAACGGCCGTCACCGCCGATTCTGTGGTCAAGACCTTCTCCGGCGGCGAGAAGCAGGGGGTGGCCATCACCCGCGCGCTTTATTTTCATGCTGAACTGATTATCCTCGACGAGCCGACCATGGGCCTGTCGCTGTCGGAGACGCGCAAGCTCATGGACTTCGTCGGCGACATCAAGCGCCAGGGCAAGTCCTGCATCTTTATCGACCACAACATTTTCCACGTCTATTCGGTGGCTGATCGGGTCGTCGTTCTGGACCGCGGCACCACGGCGGGTGAGTTCCTCACCAAGGACATCACCCTCGACCAGTTGATGGAGAAGATGTACCGGGTGGCCGAGACCGGCAGCCTGGATTGACGAAGAGGACGTGACCATGACCTCGAACACGGAACCGCAAGCCACGGGGTACGCCGTTGCCGGCCGGCCGGTGCGGCAGCGCAGCAAGCTCAGCCGCTTCATCCGTTCGCACGCCTTGCAGATCGGCGTTCTCGGCGTGGCGGTCTTTGTCTGGGTGCTGTTCTATATCGGCTCGCCGCAGACCTTCAGCCGCTTCCCGATCTACCAGGCGTTCATGTCGACCACGCCTTTCTTCGCGATCATGGCGCTGCCGCTGACCATGGTGATCATCGCCAAAGAGATCGACCTCTCCTTTCCGTCGATCATGAGCTTCGGCATGTTGGTCTTCACCGCGGTGCTGACGGCCACCCGTAACGTTGCGCTGGCCTTCGTCGCCCTGTTGGTGGCGGGCCTGCTGGCCGGTTACATCAACGGCCTGCTGGTGGTGCGGGTGGGCATTCCTGCGCTGGTGGCCACCATCGGCACCAGCTTCTTCTGGCGCGGCGTGGTCTTAGTCAGCACGGGCGGCAACGGCAGCTCGTTGGTGCCGGTCAGGGACACCTTCCTGGGGCCGCTGCTGGTGGGCCGGCTGTTCGGCAAGATTCCGATGCAGTTCATCTGGACCCTGCTGATCGCCTTCGCCGTCTGGCTGTTTCTCAACCGCACCCGGCAGGGCGCCCACGTCTACCTGGTGGGCGACAACGAGGACAGCGCCCGGCTGATGGGCGTCAACGTGCGCCGCACCAAGACCCTGGTCTTTGCCATCATGGGCCTGACCGCTGCCTTTGCCGGCTTGGTGGTGAGCATGGAGGTGCTCTATTACTGGCCCACTCTCGGCGAGGGCTACCTGCTCAGCACGCTCTCCTCGGTGTTCCTGGGCGGCACCTCGGTCTTCGGCGGCACCGGCACCATCTTCGGCACGCTGGTGGCCGCGTTCATCATCGGCGCCATCAACGCCGGCATCGTCGCCGCCGGCATGGCCGGCTTCTGGACGCAACTGATCTACGGCCTGATCATCGTCGGGTCAGTGTCGATGCAGGTGATTTTGCGCAAGCGCTTGTCATGACAAGGTGACTGGGTGATTGGGTGACTGGGTTACTGGAGAGATGCCTGTGCAGCAGCCACATAGCAGAAAAGAGACCAGTCACCCAGTCACCCAATCACCCTATCAGGTTCTCATGAAACACCGCGACCGCGTCCAAACCGCCCTGAGCCGCGAGAAGCCTGATCGCTGTCCCATGCAGATCAGCTTCACGCCGGAGTTTGCCGCGCGGCTGCGCCGTGAGCTGGGCATTGCCGACGCGGCCGTCCATAACCCGCACGGCGGCGGCAACACCTACATCCTGGAGCGCACGTTGGACCAGGACCTGCTGTTAACGTCGGTGGGCTGGGCCAACTCCTACTACGCCACCGAGGCGCTGAGCCGGGACGGCGTGACCTACACCGACGAATGGGGCGTGACGTGGCGCAACGCGCCCTATGAAACCCCCTTCGGCGTGGGCCACTACACCGAGATGGTGGGCCATCCGTTGGCCGACGACGCAGCCATCGAGCGCTACCAGCCGCCCGACCCACACCGGCCCGAGCTGTACGTCGAGGCCGAGCGGGTGATCCGCGAGTTTCGCGACGAATATTGGATCGTCGGCGTGACCGTCACCACCATCTGGGAGACGGCCTGGGCGCTGCGCGGCTACCAGCGGGCGCTGGAGGACCTGGCGCTCAACCCGGAGCTGATCGACCGCATCCTGGAGATCCCGTACCAGTACCACCTGGCTGCGGCCAAGAAGCTGGTCGAGCTGGGCGTGGACATGATCTGGCTGGGCGACGATGTGGGCGCCCAGAACCGGATGCTGATCTCGCCGGCCATGTGGCGGCGCATGCTCAAGCCGCGTATGGCCGCGTTAATCAGCACGCTCAAGGCCATCAATCCGGCGCTCAAGGTCGCCTACCACTCCGACGGCAACATCTGGCCCATCATCCCCGACCTGATCGAAATCGGCCTGGACGTGCTCAACCCAATCCAGCCGCTGTCCATGGACCCGGCCGAGGTTGGCCGGGCCTTCGGCGACCGGCTCTGCTTCTGGGGCTCTATCGACGAGCAGCACACCCTGCCCTACGGCACGCCGGCCGAGGTCGCGGCTGAGGTGCGCCTGCGCCTGGATACTCTGGGCCGCAACGGCGGTCTGATCCTCGGCCCCACTCATCACGTACAGCTTGACACGCCGTTGGAGAACTTCTGGGCGATGGTGCGGGCTGTATTGGGCGTGACAAGGTGACAAGGTGACCAGGATGCAGACGGTGCAGGAGCCGCGACCGGCGTTGTGGCTGGAGACTAAGCCGGATTTTGAGCAGGCGATGCGGCGCGTCGAGGCCTGGTTTGCCGGCGAGATGCTCGACCGGCCGCCGGTGCGCTTTATCGCCCACAACGCCTTCCTGGACAGCGGCGCGGATCTGGCTGGCCTGTCGATGGAGGAGCGGCGGGCGCGCTGGCTGGACCCAGAGTACCAGATCGACCGCTTCCTGTCTTCCATCGCCGGCTGCGCCTTTCACGGCGAGACGTTTCCGGTCTATTTCCCCAACCTGGGGCCGGACGTCTATGCCGCATTCTACGGGGCGCCGCTGCATTTCGGCGAGGTGACGTCATGGTCCACGCCCATCGTCCATGATTGGGACGACCTGGACCGGCTCAGCTTCAGCTTTGATAACCCCTATTTCCAAAAGCTGGAAGAGCTGACGCGCCACGCCTTGGAGCGCTGCGCAGGCCGCTTCATGGTCGGCTACACCGATCTGCACCCGGGCCTGGACTGCGCCGCGGCCTGGCGTGACCCGCAGCAGCTCTGCATCGACATGATCGACAGCCCGCAGCAGGTGACACGCCTGGCCGAGCTGGCCATCGTCGATTTCGAGACGATCTACGATCACTTCGACGCCATGCTCAAGACCGCGGGACAGCTGTCGGTCAGCTGGATGGGCATCCCCTCCACCGGCCGCATGCACATCCCCA
>JBFYTD010000110.1:0-6579 GCA_041300885.1 Anaerolineae bacterium
ACGATGACGGTGCCGACACCCAGCGCGCGCGCCAGGTCGCAGGCGTGCAGCCCACCTGCGCCGCCGAAGCTGAGCAGGGCAAAGTCGGCCGGGTCGTGGCCGCGTTCGACCGAGATCACCCGCAGGGCGCGCTCCATATGGGCGTTGGCGATCTGTACTACCCCCAGCGCAGCCGTTTGGGCCAGGGAGAGGCCGGGGGCCGGCGCAAGCTGGGCCGCGTCGGCTAACTGGGCCAAGGCTGCCTGGCTGGCGGCCGTGTCCAGCGCCATCTGGCCGCCCAGGAAGCGGTCGGCCGGCAGGCGGCCCAGCACCAGGTTGGCGTCGGTGACGGTGGGCAGGTCGCCGCCGCGGCTATAGCAGGCCGGTCCGGGGTCGGCGCCAGCGCTCTGCGGGCCGACGCGCAGCGCGCCGCCCACATCCACAGCCGCGATGGAACCGCCGCCCGCGCCCACGGTGTGGATGTCGATCAGCGGAATGCGCACCGGCAGGCCGCCGATCTCTCCCTCGCTGGTAACCTGGATGCCGCCGTCGCACAGGGCCACATCGGTGGACGTGCCGCCCATGTCGAAGGTCAGCACCCGCGCGAAGCCGGCCGCCTGGGCCACATAGAACGCGCCTACTGCGCCGCCGGCCGGCCCGGATAAGATCGAGCGCACAGCCTCGCGGCGGGCCTGCTGGGCGCGGATGCTGCCGCCGTTGGACTGCATGATGCGAAATTCCACGCCCTGCAACTGCTCAGCCAGCCGGCCCAGGTAGCGATCCAGCACCGGCGAGACGTAGGCGTTGATCGCCGTGGTGCTGGCCCGCTCGTATTCCCGGAACTCCGGCAGGATCTCGCTGGACAGGGAGACCAGCAGGCCAGCCTGGCGCAGCGCGTGGCCGACCTGTTGCTCGTGGGCCGGATTGGCGAAGGAGAAGAGCAGGCAGACCGCCACCGACTCAACGCCAGACCGGCGCAGCTCCTCCACCAGCGGCGGTAAATCGGCCGGGTCCAGAGAGCGCAGCACCTGGCCATGACGATCCACGCGCTCAGCCACCTCCAACCGCAGCTCAGCCGCAACCAACGGCTCCGGCCGGTCGCTGAAGAAGTCGTAGAGCTGGCTGCGGTTCTGGCGGCCAATGGCTAACAGATCGCGAAAACCGGCCGTCGCAATGAAGGCTGTGGCCGCGCCTTTGCGCTCCAACAGCGCGTTGGTGGCGACCGTGGAGCCGTGGACGATCTCAGTGAACGGTGAAGCGTGAAACGTGATGCGTGATGCGTGAAGGCCAGACTGTTCACGTTTCACGCTCCACGTTTCACCCAGCAGCGCCAGCCCGGCTAACACCGCCTCAGCCGGGTCGCGCGGCGTCGAGAGGCGCTTGAAGGTCCGCAAGCTGCCGCTGGCCGGGTCGAAGAGTACGAAGTCGGTGAAAGTGCCGCCGATGTCGATGCCGATGCGCATGGGGAGGGCTGGATGACTGGGTGACTGGGTGACTGGTGATTGGTGATTGGTGGATTGGTAGATTGGTGGGTTGGTGGGTTGGCTGGCAGCATTGACGCTGCCGGTATTATGGGTTAGAATGCAGGCGCTGTCAAGCCGCGTTTTCACCGATGGGAGTGCTTCATGGCCCCGCTGCAACTGGCTATAACCTTGTTGCCCGATACCTTCGCCGTCTGCCGGCTGCCGGCCGGCGCTGAGTTGCCGGCTTGGGCTGCGTCCGGCGCCTTCTACGCCGTTACCCGGACTGTGGACGAGCTCTCGATTGTTTGTGCGCAGGGCCAGGTCCCGGCTGGCGTCGCCTGCCAGCCCGGCTGGCGCTGCCTGCAGGTGGCTGGCCCGCTGGACTTTGTCCTGACCGGCGTGCTGGCCAGCCTGGCGCAGCCGCTGGCTGCGGCCGGCGTCAGCATCTTTGCGATCTCCACCTACGACACCGACTATCTGCTGATCCAGGACGGGGCTGTGGAGGCCGCGCGGGCCGCGCTGCGCAGCGCCGGTCACACGCTTGCTTGATTCCAGGTTTGTGCTACAATCTACACAAACGACCAGAAAGGTAGACCACTGTGACAAGCGCCACCGCCACCAAGGCCAAGCTGGGATTTCTCTCGGACATAGAACTGTTCCAAGATCTCTCCCCCAAGGAGATCGAGGAGTTGGAGCGGCTGATCACCATCAGCTCGGTCAAACGCGGCAAGGTGTTCTACCGGCCGGAGGAGACGGGCGAGGTCCTGTTCATCCTCAAGTCGGGCCACGTCCAACTCTATCGCATTTCGCCCGAGGGCAAGAAACTGGTGATCGCCTCGCTGGGGGCCGGCACGTTGTTCGGCGAGATGCCCCTGCTTGGCCAGCAGTTGCACAACACCTTCGCCGAGGCGGCCGAGGACTGCGTGATCTTCGTCATGAGCCGCAAGGATCTGGAGCGCCTTTTCCTTAACAAGCCGCAGGTCGCGCTGCGTGTGCTGGACATCACCGGCCGGCGCCTGCGGGACGTCGAAAGCCGTTTGCAGACGATGGCCTTCAAGGGCATTCCCGCCCGGCTGGCTTCGTTACTGCTGCTGTTGGCCGAGGAGCACGACAGCCTGGAGGTGGTAGGCTTGACTCATCAGGACCTGGCCGAGACCGTAGGCACCTACCGCGAGACGGCCACCCAGGTGCTGAACGACCTCAAGGCGCAGGGCCTGATCGAGATCGGCCGCAAGCGCATCACCATTCTCGACCCGGAAGGGCTGCTGGCGGTGGCTGAGAGTTGAGGCGCTATCGGCGCGTGGCAGTTTCGACACTTGCGCCTGCGCGCAGTGCAGGTATTCGGCGCAGACGCCTGTTGGGAACCATCGCGCAGGGACTCAACCAACGCGGGGCAGCGCACTTAGAACTGCGTTTGTGCGCTGTTGCGCTAGTCATTCTGTTTTGACATTTGCTGACATAGCGAGTACAATTTCTGCACGTTCGTCGCTGGCTAAGCCTGTTGGGTTCAGCCAGCTCCATCCCTTCACCAACACTTCCTACTTTTCCCAATCCGCTGTCTTGACGACAACACCACCTCATCCAGGAGGACATGGATAGATGACCCACATTATCACTGATCTGTGCTTGCGCGACGGCGCATGCGTTGAAGTTTGCCCGGTCGAGTGTATCATTCCTGGCCAGCCCGAATCAGAATGGCCGTGGTATTTCATCGACCCGGACACCTGCATCGACTGCGGCGCCTGCGTGCCCGAATGCCCGTTCGAGGCCATCTTCCCCGAGGAAGACGTGCCGACCGACTACGAGTTGAAGGCCGGCCAGGAGTACATTCCGTTTGCTACCAAGGTGCGGGTCGCCGCAGCCGGCGGCGAAGTCATCGACCTGACCTCGTCGATCCAGCCCAACTACGACTTCTTCAGCAGCGGCCCCGGCTACGACGCCCTCAATATGTAATTGGGCGGTCTCGCGTCCATCTGGAGAGCAAGTATCCATGACTCACGTCATCACCGACCTGTGCATACGCGACGGCGCTTGCGTCGAAGTGTGCCCCGTGGAGTGCATCATCGCCGGCCAGCCGGAGGTGGAGTGGCCCTGGTACTACATCGACCCGGACACCTGCATCGACTGCGGCGCCTGTGTGCCAGAGTGCCCGGTCGAGGCCATCTTCCCCGAAGAAGACGTGCCCAAAGAGTACCAGCCTTCGGCTCAACTGAACGCCGATTTCTTCTCCAAAGGCCCCGGCTACGAAGCGCTGAACATGTAAGCTGGTTGGCCGGACCGTTGCGCGCCTGGTCTGCCCGAAGCTAGCCGTGCTCGCTGCGGCAGGCAGGTGTGCGCTGCGGGACTGCTCAAACGAGAAGATCGAGAAAGCAAAGGGCCTCTGCTGGTTGGCAGGGGCTTTTTGCTACTTACAGGAGTGTATCGAATGACCATAACCTATCGAACCGAAAAAGACTCTATGGGCCCCGTGCAGGTGCCGGCTGACGCGCTCTATGGCGCGCAAACCATGCGCGCAGTGGAGAACTTTCCTGTCAGCGGCATTCCCTTTCCCCGTAGCTTCATCCGCGCGCTGGGGCTGATCAAACTGGCCGCAGCGCAGGTTAATCAGCAACTGGGCCACCTGGACCCGGCCATCGCTGGCGCCATCGTGCAGGCCGCACAAGAGGTGGCCAACGGCCGCTGGGACGCTGAATTCCCCATCGACATCTTCCAGACCGGCTCCGGCACCTCGACCAACATGAACGCCAACGAGGTGATCGCCAACCGGGCCTTGCAGATCCTCGGCCAGGAGCTAGGCTCCAAGATGGTCCATCCCAATGACCACGTCAACATGGGCCAGAGCTCCAACGACGTGATCCCCACGGCCATCCACGTAGCAGCCTATCTGGAGGTACACGAGGCGCTGCTGCCCGCGCTGCGCCATCTGCACGAAGCGCTGACCGCCAAGGCGGACGAGTTCGACGACGTGCTCAAGACCGGCCGCACCCACCTGATGGACGCCATGCCGGTGCGACTGGGCCAGGAGTTCGGCGGTTACGCGGCGCAGATCGCGGCGGGCATCCGGCGCATCGAAGCCAGCCTGCCCCGGCTGGCTGAACTAGCGCTGGGCGGCACAGCGGTGGGTACCGGCGTCAACGCGCTGCCCGGCTTCGCCGACGGTGTGGCCAACCGGCTGCGCCAACTGACCGGACTGCCCTTCCGCGAGGCTGCTAACCATTTCGCAGCCCAGGCGGCTATGGACGCTGCGGTCGAATTGAGTGGGCAACTCAAGACCGCGGCCGTGTCGCTGATGAAGATCAGCAACGACCTGCGCTGGATGAACTCCGGCCCGATCGCCGGCCTGGGCGAGATCGCGCTGCCAGCCTTGCAGCCCGGCTCCAGCATTATGCCGGGCAAGGTCAACCCGGTAATTCCCGAGGCGCTGACGATGATCGCGGCCCAGGTCTTCGGCAACGACCTCGCCGTGACGGTGGCCGGCCAGTCGGGCGTCTTCGAGCTGAACGTCATGCTGCCGGTGCTGGCCCACAACCTGTTGCAGTCGATCACCCTGCTGGCCAACGGCAGCCGCCTGTTGGCCGACAAAGCCATCGCCGGCGCCGTGGCCAACCGCGAGCGGATGGCGGGCCTGATCGACAAGAACCCGATCCTGGTCACAGCGCTCAACCCGGTGATCGGCTACGACAAGGCGGCGGCCGCAGCCAAGCAAGCCTACGCCCAGGGCCGCACCATCCGCGAGGTGGTGGTCGAACTGGGCTACCTGAGCGACGACGAGGCGGCGCGGCTGCTCGATGCGCGGCCGATGACAGGCAGCTAATCCGTAACCCGTAATCCGTAACCCGGAGTTGGCGAGGGTTGTCTCCGGGTTACGAGTTACTCGTTACTGGTTGCTTTTTGCGCTGGCGACTTATTTCGCGGTTACTTAGCGGCTGATCTACTGCGCTGGGCGCGGGAAAGGACACACGAACGATGAAAGAAATCGTAGTAATCCATCTGGGCGACGGCGAGGAGATGTCCGCCGTCACGTTCCTGGGGCAGGAGGTGCAGATTCGACGCATCGGCTGCCACGGCGACGCGGAGCGCGTTCGGGCCGCCATAGCCGAGGTGGATGGCGCGGTGGACGCCATCGCCTTGGAGGGCTACCCGGCCGAGCTGGAGCTGGGCGGCGTGCGCGTGGCCCACGAGGTTGGATCGACGCTGGCAGCAGCCGCCAGCCAGACCCCTGTGGTGGATGGCGGCGGCATCCGGCCGGGCCTGGAGCGCTGGGCCGTGATCCTGGCCGACCGGGCTGAGCCGGGCATCTTCAGCCAGAAGCGCGTGCTGATGGCGCCGGGTCTGAACCACGGCGGCCTCGCTCAGGCGCTGGACCGGCGCACACCCTTCCTGCGCTACGCCGATCCCGACGTGTACTTTGCCCTGCCCGACTTCCCGGGCGTCGGCAGCCAGCGCACATTGGAGCAAGCGGTTAAACCCACGCTGGAGAACCTGAAGAGCGCGCCCTTCCGCCGGCTGCTGCCGCAGGCCGGCGCGGCCGGCCAGCAGCGCTCAGCCGCGCCCTTCGAATGGGCCGATGTGATCGCCGGCGATATGGGCGCGATCCGTCGCTATGCACCTGCCCAGCTCCGGCACAAGACGATAGCCGTGGAGTGGGCCAGCGAAGCGGATCTGGACGACCTGCGCCAGCGCGGCGTGGGCATCGTTGTCACCATGATGCCGGCGCTGGATGGGCCGAAGGCGTTGGGTCAGTGGTCGGCAGCCACCGTCGAGGCGGTCTTGGTGGCCCTGCGCGCCAACCCGGACGCGCCGCTGACCGAGGATACCTACCTGGACCTGATGGCAGACATCCACTGGACGCCGCACGTGCGCTACCTCCAGCCACAGGAGGCCGGCATCAACCGCTTTGCCTTCGTGATCCATCCGCTCAACATTGGTTTCATCCACAAGAGCGCGCAGTTCGGTTGGACTAAGTACCTACCCGACGACTTAGTGGAGCGGGTGGCGGCCTACATGCCGCCCATGTACCTGTCGCGCATCACTGGCGGCCAGTCACCCACCACAGGCCAGCGCATCGAGGGGCACCTGATCACGCTGGCCGCCACGCCGCGCCAGATGATGCAGCGCGGCGAGCGCTTCACCTACG
>JBFYTD010000623.1:0-3086 GCA_041300885.1 Anaerolineae bacterium
CGCAGCCCGCGAGTCCAAGAGTTAACAAGAGCAGCACGACTAACACATGTAGTTTCATCATACACATCCACTCAAATAGTATTCACTTCATAACGATCTCAAGGGCGTCCCGCCCGGCCCAACCCGGCAGGCGCCTGGCGATCAGGGAGTGTCCGCGATCTGGGGTGGACTCCGGAGCGTCGCAGAGTTCACAGAGGAGGCGCAGAGGGCGCAGAGAAGAATGCTCAAGGTCTCCGTCTTCTCTGCGCTCTCTGTGTCTTCTTTGCGTCCTCTGTGTCCCTTCTGCTATGAACAAGACCCGTTTCACAGAATCCGCTGGCCCAACAGAGACGCCACCAGATCCACCGCCAGTTCCGCCGTGCGGTTGCCATCGTCCAGGATCGGGTTGATCTCCACCACGTCAATGGAGGCGGTCTTGCCCGACTCGGCCAGAATCTCCATCAACAGGTGCGCCTCGCGGTAGGTCAGGCCGCCGGGCACGGGCGTGCCGACGCCGGGCGCCACGTCGGGGTCGATGGAGTCCATGTCCAGGCTGACGTGGATGCGCGGCAGGTGGTTCAGGTGGCTCAGCGCGCGCCGGGCCACCGTGGCCATGCCCAGCTCGTCGATATCGCGCATGGTGTAGACGTGGATACCGGCCCCAGCCAGCGCCTCCCGCTCCGGGCCGTCCAGGTCGCGGATGCCGATCATGGCGATCTCCTGCGGCCGCAGCTTGGGGCCGGCATAGCCCAGGTCGACCAGGTCGGGATGGCCGCGGCCGACCAGCGCCGCCACCGGCATACCGTGGATGTTGCCCGAGGGCGAGGTCTCCGGTGTGTTGAAGTCGCCGTGCGCGTCGATCCAGATCAACCCCAGCGGGCCGGCGCAGGCTGCGCCGCTGACCGTGCCGATGGCGATGGAGTGGTCGCCGCCCATAAAGACGGGCAGTTCCGGCGTGTCCGAACAGGAGCTGGCGACCTCGTAGATCGAACGGCAGATGGCCGTCACCGCAGGCAGGTGCGCGCTGCTCGCGCACCGGCACCAGCACGTTGCCGGCGTCCTCCACCTGGCAGCCCAGGCGCGCCAGACGCTCGTAGATGCCTGCGTAGCGCAGCGCGCTGGGGCCCATGTCCACCCCACGGCGCTGCTGGCCCAGGTCCATCGGGATGCCCAGGATACGGATGGCTCGTTGATGCAGGGGAGATTGGGACATAATCAGGTATCACTCCAGACGCAATCCGGCGGATTGCGGTACGGGTAGATGGCAATCCGGCGGATTGCGGTACAAGTAGGGCAATCCGCCGGATTGTCCGTCGGCGTCACCTACCCGGCGCATAGCGACCAACCTCAGAGCCATCGGCCGCACGATACAGTATCAACAGCGGCGTGAGCCCGTTGATTTCTACGTCCTCAGGCAGAGCAAAGTCATAAATGTCCAGCACGGTCTCGCCCGCACGCCAGGCGCTGGTCGGGTAAGTCCAATGCACCGGCGTGGCATCCTGCGCTGCAACCACGCTGCCGTCCGGCCCCAGCAATCGCGCCGAGACCTTCAAATCCTCGCCCACGGGGGCGTCGATAGCGAAGGCCGCGCTGAGCCGCAGCCAGCGGGCGCCGGCGGCGGGAACCTCGCTCAACTCAAAACCAACCAGGCGCAGCGCGTCGCCAAAGGGTAGATCCAGCGCCTCGGCCAACGGCGGCGCAGACGCTGTCCCAGCCGGCCAGACCCGTACCAGCGGCCCGGCCGCGCTGAGCGAGTAGCGCTCGGCCAGGCCAGGCAGCTCACGCGTCACGAAAACCGGCCGGCCGGCCGCCAGCTCAGCTTCCACAACTGCCAGCCGCTCGTCTTCCCGGTCAGCGTCCAGCAGCCGCACATCGGGACGCAGGCCGCGGTCCATCTGCAAGTAGCGCAGCAGTGTGATCTCTCCTTGCAGGCCGATGATCATGGCGTTCGGCGGCAGGTCCTGGTCCAGCATAGCCAGGCCGCAGTTGAGCGCGTTCCAGTTGTCGTTGCGCTTGGGCGTGAAGGCCGGCGTCTCGCCCACGGCCAGCACCTCGGCGCAGGTCTGCGGCCGGGTCGTGTCGCCCAGCACGCGTGCGGTCGTCAGCAGCGGCTGAAGCAGCAGCGCGGCGACCAGCAAGCCAGTCAAGACGACCTGCCAGGCCCGGCCAGCGCGCAGGTCGAGGCCATCCAGCCACGCGGCCAGCCGCTCCAGCAGCCAGCTCAGCCCGGCTGATGCGACCAGCAGCCAGACCATCACGACGGGGATGTAGAACACGTCCACGTCGGCCGTCTTGTAGCCGAGGACAAAGACCAGGTTGGCGGCGAAGACTAAGGCCAGCAGCGTCCAGGACCGCGGCTGCCGGGGCCAGCGCAGCCAGCCCAGCAGGCCCAGCAGCAGCGCGGCCAGCCCCATCTGGCTGACTAGCAAGCGCAGCGGGTAGCTGGCGGGCCGCTCGATGGCCAGCGGATTGGCGCTGAGGAAGGACCCGTAGTCGCTGGCCGTCACGTGGCGCCAGAAGCCGTCCCAGGTGCTGACCACCGCGCCGTCCAGCGAGGCGACGCTCTGGCCGCGCAGGGGCAGGTAGAGGTACAGTAGCAGGGGCGTCAAAAAAGCCAGAGCCAGCATTGCCAGATCGCGCGGGCGGCGCAGCACGCCGGGATCGTTCCATATCAGGTAAACCGCCACGCCCGGTGCCAGCAGCAGGGCGGTGCGGTGGTGGGCCAGCGCCAGGCCGAAGACCAACGCCAGCCACGGCGTGCGCGTCCCCCGGCCCGACAGAGTCAGATACAGAATGAGCGCCACGGCCAGCCCGTGCAGGGTGTAGACCTCGGCGATGGTGGCCTGCGACCACCAGGTGGTGCTGAGTGCGAAGACGGCGCTCATGAGGGCGGCGGGGAGCCGGCCGCTGCCCAGGCGACGCGCGACGAGAAACATCACACCGATCGTGGCCGCGCCGGCCAGCGCCGAGAGCAGGTTGACGCGGTAGGCCAGGTCGCCCACGGGCAGGCGGCTGAGAAGCCAGCCCAACAGGGTATAGAGCGGGTAGCCGGTGGGATGGGCAATGCCCAGGCTGGGCAGGACGACCTGGAACTCCAGGCTGTCGTC
>JBFYTD010000111.1:0-7065 GCA_041300885.1 Anaerolineae bacterium
AGGCTGGCTTTGCCCACGCCGATCGGGTGTTTGGGAGGGAGGTGTAGAGGGATGGTGAATTGGTAGATTGGTAGACTGGTGAATTGGTAGATTGGTAGATTGGTAGATTGGTAGACTGGTAGACTGGGGGAAGTGCGCCATACCATGCCGATGGCCCAGGCGACATCACTATCACCGCGCACACCAATCTACCCAATCACCAATCTACCAAGTTACCAATCTACCGAATTA
Source organism: Anaerolineae bacterium (assembly GCA_041300885.1). Taxonomy (GTDB): domain Bacteria; phylum Chloroflexota; class Anaerolineae; order JAAEKA01; family JAAEKA01; genus JAAEKA01. The sequence goes on from JBFYTD010000111.1 coordinate 232, forward strand.
CCCTGACCGTTCAGCGCGGGATAATCGTCACCTTGCGCTGTTCCCCCTCGCCCACGCTTTGGGTGGTGACTTGGGGATGGTTGCGGAGCGTGATGTGGACGATGCGCCGCTCACGCGGGGGCATGGCCTCCAGCGCGACCGCGCGGCCGGTGCTGGCTGCTCGCTCGGCCATGCGCTCGGCCAGACGCACCAACTGCTCCTCGCGCCGGGCCTTGTAGCCCTCCACATCCACCACCAGGTTGACCCAGTGATGCACGCGGTGGTTGACCATCAGGCGCACCAGATATTGTAACGCAGCCAGCGTCTCGGCGCGCCGGCCGATCAGGATGCCCAGGTCTTCGCCCTCGATGTTGAGCACCAGCGGGGCGTCCTGGCCAGCGTCGAGCACACCGCGGTACTCCACTACCTGCACCTTGGCCCGCACATCCATGCGCAACCTCTTGGTCGGTCAAATCAGCCGTTTCGGCGCCAGCCGTCGCCTTGCTGGGGGCGTTGCTGCGTGGTTGAGCAGGCGCAGCTTTGGCAGGCGGAGGCTTGGCAGCGACGGGCTTGGCGGGCGCAGCTTTAGCAGGCCCAGCCGGTTGCTCGACGATGGCGGGCGCTGACGGCTTAGCAGCAGGCGTCTCTCGCTTGGCCGGCGCCTCACGGGCCGCCGTTGGGATCGGCGTGATGCGTACCCGGGCATCTTCCGCGCCAAAGCCCAACAGGCCCCGGCTGCCCCGGCTGATGATCTCAATCTCTACCTGGCTGCGCTTGAGACCCAGCGCCGCCAGTCCAAGCTCAGTGGCTTCTTCGACAGTCTTAGCGCGAAATTCGTCGCCTATTGGTGAGGTCATAGACTATTTCTTCTTCTTGCGCATTTTCCGGCGCCGTCCAGCAGACATGTCGCTGGCTGAAGGGGCGTTGCTAAGTGCAGCGTCGTTGGCTATCACTGCAGTCTGGCTGACCTTGCCGGCCGCGGCGCCGGCGGCGGCTGGGGCGGGCACCCGCAGCGGCCACAGACCCGTCCAGCCGGTGGTGAGTCCTTGTTGAATGATCTGCAAGATATTGGAAGTCACCCAGTACAGCGTCAGACCAGACGGCACGATCAGGGTGATGTAGCCGAACATCAGCGGCATCAACATCATGATGGTGTTGGTGGAGCCGGGCATGCTGCTCGGGTTGGCTGCCTGGCTCATGCGCTGCATGAAGAGCTGGGAAACAACATAGATCACCGGCAAGATCAGGTAGGGCCACACATCCGGCGAGAGCAGGTGCTGAATGGTCACCGGAGTCAGCCAGGACATCCCACCGAAGTAGGTGGGTTGCGCCAGGCTCGGGATCCATAACCACGGTGCGTCGAGTTTATCGCCCAACGTCAGCAAGGCATAGTAGAATGCAAACAGGATCGGCATCTGGATCAACAGCGGCAAACAGCCGCCGGCCGGGTTGACGCCTTCCTCGCGGTACAACTCCATCTGCTTCTGGCTGAGCTTCTCGCGATCCTTGCCGTACTTCTCTTGCAGTTCCTTCATTTTGGGCTGAACCGACTGCATCTTCTTCATCGACTGCATCTGTTTCTTGGTCAATGGATAGAGCAGCGCGCGGATCAGGACTGTCACAAGAATGATGGACCAGCCATAGGAAGTCAGACCGATAGGGGCCAGGATGTTGTCATGGACCCATTCAATGATCAGAGCCAGCGGCGTCGATAGCCAGGCGATCCACGTAGGCGCGGATATGTTGCCCGCCTCATCCGCGACCGGCATACACCCAGACAAAGTTATCGAGACGACCGCCAACAGGATCAACAGGCTTAACGCCCGTTTCTTCGCCATAGTGTTTACTTCACTCCAACCAATAGAATCGCTAAGGCACCGGATCGTAACCGCCCGGGTTGAACGGGTGGCAGCGACTGATGCGTTTGGCGCCCAGCCACAGCCCCTTGACTGCGCCGTAGCGCTCCACCGCCTCCAACGTGTATTGAGAACAGGTGGGATGGAAGCGGCAATTACTGGCCAGCAAGGGCGAAATGAAACGTTTATATCCTCTGATCAAGGCTATAACAATCTGTTTCATTGTGATGTCGCATTCTGCTCTTGTTGGCCTTTGTGACCTGAAGGCTTTCCTGACAGCGGCGGGGGAGTTGCGGCCATTGCGTAAAGCCCCGCTTGCTGAAGGAGTCGCTCGACGGCTGTCTCGATCTGACCGAACTGGGCCTGAGCGATCGGGGGTCGGGCGATCAGCACCACATCCCACCCAGAAGCAATGGCAGGGAGACGGAGCCTCACGATCTCTCGCAGGCGGCGGCGTACACGGTTGCGAACCACGGCCCCGCCAACCCGCTTGCTGGCTGAGAAGCCAAAGCGACTAGACCCCAAGGCATTGGGCACAACGCACAGCACAACCAGGCGATGGGTCCAACACTTGCCTTGGCGGCGGGCTTGGTCGAATTGACTGCGCCCGCGCAGCCGGTAATCCCGTTTCAAGGATTACCAAGTCCGCTTTCGATAGGAAACCGTTGGGGCCAGGCGCTGGCGGCCGCGCAGGCGGCGCCGCTTGATGACGTTGCGCCCATCGCCGGTGCTCATGCGCTCACGGAAACCGTGAACACGTAGCCGCCTGCGCACTTTGGGCTGATAAGTTCTTTTTGGCATAGGAAAGACCGCACTCCTTTCTTTAGTCGTACTCTGTCACTACCATCGGAGGTAGAGAGTCTGCATTTTTTGTGCTGGACGCCGTAAACAGCAAAAAAACGGGAGAGGCTTAGACCTGCACCTCACCCGCTTCTGCTGCCTGTACGGCCCGCATGGGATGTGTTTGTCCGTTAAACCCGCGCCATTATACTTGGTCGCCAGTCTCCCGTCAAATCACCAACTCTTCGGGGGGTTGCTGGATGGGCTGTTGCACGCTTGCTTGCAGAGCCGAATCGGCGCTTTGCTGGCTAGGGACGATCAAAGAGACAATACGCTCCACCAAGTCCAGCACCATATTCTGGCGGAAGCCGGCCACAACCGCGATGGCTGCGGGCAAAAGCCGGGCGCCCATCGCTGCATTCTCTGCATTCAGGTCAATCTGGACCACTAGGAAGCCCGCGCTGAACACCAGGAATACGAAGCCGCCCAGCACCATGCCCAGCACCGGCTGCGAGTAGTACCAGAGATTCTCCACCGGGTTGTAGTCGCGATCGATTGAGATGTGGTGATAGAGCGACCACAGCGCGCTAGTGACGCCGCCGATACCGCCCCAGGCCAGGGTGCTCATGAAAAGCACCACCCAAGTCAACTGCTCATTGTTCACTTCGACGCCCAACAAATAGGCCACCCAGGCCGAAAAGGTGGTCCCGTTGACGGTGGTGACCATCGCCAGCAGCGCAAAGACCACCATCCAGATTGTTTGATAGGCAAAGATGCGGGGAGCGTTGGCGCGGCCGCCCTCCAGGCTCTGCTCAATCTGATTCATGCGGGCGCGCACCTGGTTGACCAGATACTCGGCGTCGGCATACTGCTCCGGGTCTTTGAGCAGGATCAGTCGCACCCGACGCAAGATATCAAAGGCGACCGTGGCCTCCTGACGATTGGCGCTGAGCAGCGTGGCGACCTTATCGTAGAGCACGTCGACTTCCCGGTCCAGCGCGTTCAAATCGCTGCGCCGTAGCTTACCCAGGATTTCCTTGGTTTCTTGCCGGGTCAGCGCCGTCGCTTCCTTCGCGGCAATCTCAGCCGAGAGGGCTGCTTCGTCCGCGCCACCCTTACCATTGCTGGACGGCACCCCCGCCTTGCGCGATTGGGTATCTTCAGGCGGTTGAGCCTCCTGAGGTGCGCCGGCCGCAGCGATGGGTTGGTCAGGAATTGGTGTAGGCATAATGATACCCTCGTGATCTTGCTGCGCAATCGCTGCGGCAGCACTGATGACCGCAACGGTCTCTGAGTTGTGTTCCTCGGTGGCTGGCGTCTCGTTGAATAGGACGGTGTGGCTGGGAGTCCCGTCGATCACGGGTAATGCGGCCTGGCCAGAGAAAAAGGCCTCGGCCGCCAGCAGCAGGTTTTCGTCGCTGGTAGGGGCAGGGAGGGGCTGGCCCCCGCTGCTCCCGTCCAAATAAGCTTCCTCGCGCGCCGAACTTGCGGCAGCGGCCAAGGGATCGACATTGTTGAGCCGCTCTGCATCCGGGCCGAATTTGGCCGGCTGACCATTGGCATCCTGGCGCTGGGCGGCCTCGTCAGCATCGCCAAAAAGCAGATCGATGCCACGGCCAAACATCTCAGGTCCGAGTCCTTTGATTGTCACTTTCTTGCTAGTCATTCGACACACCTCTCGCCTGGCCCGGCGGCGCAGGCAGCACGACGAACTTGCTTACTCCTTGTTCAATACTTCCATCACACTAAACGATGCTGTGATACTGTTTTCACTTGACCTATTATAACGCCAATAACTAGATATGTCAAGTACTTAGTTTTATGTCTTGTTTCTGCTGTCGGCTAGCTGGCCAGACGTGTTGTCGGATTCGATCTGTTCAGCCGCCAACCGCCCATCCAGTCCCAGGTCACCGGCGATTCCTTGCAGCGCTGCCAGCACAAAGCCGATGTGCTCATCCAGGGGCTCGCCCAGCTCGGCCGTGAACTCCTCGATCTCCGCGCGATTGATGGCCGCGGCAAAGGCCCGGTCCTTCCACTTCTTGCGCACCGACTTGACCGTCACGTCGCCCAGATCCTTGCTGGGACGCACATAACCGACCGCCATGATCAAGCCGGTCAGCTCGTCCACCGCCACCAGCGTGCTGTCCATCTGGCCCGCGCGCGCAATGCCCAGGTAGGGTGCGTGCCCCTCGACGGCATGGATCATCGCCTCCGGGTAGCCCAACTCACGAAACAGGCGCAGCCCGCTCCGGGGGTGGCCGTCGACGGGGTCGTTCATGTCCGGGTAGCGCTCGAAGTCCAGGTCGTGCAGCAGTCCGGTGACGCCCCACAACTCCTCGTCCTCACCATATTTGCGGGCATAGGCGCGCATGGCGGCCTCCACTGCCAGCATATGCTTGCGCAGGCTGTCGCTCTGCACCCATTGGCACAACAGGTTCCAGGCTTGATCGCGAGTCGGCAACGGCATGGTGGGCGTGGTCTCCTTCAGGTCAGAATATTGTGCCGCTATTCTAACACTGTCGACCGATTTGGACAAGCGCGTCTTTTTGACTGACAGAACAATTGTTCGTATAATAGAACCATGCTGCTACACACGACCCCCGATTTGTACCAGAAAGTCAACCTGCTCGGTCAGCAGGCGCAGTATGACCTGTGCGAGGCGCAGGGCCAGCCGGCGCCGCTGCCTCCGACCGGCGCCTCGCACCCGCGCGTCCCCGACGTCAGTGAGTCGGTCGCCACGGTGGTGGGCCAGGGAGGACGACGCGTGCCGCTGCTGCGCATTCTGCAGACCAGCGCCTGCGAGAAGAACTGCTACTACTGCCCGTTCCGCGCCGGTCGAAACATGCGGCGCACCACGCTGACGCCGGACGACCTGGCCGCAGCCTTTGATCAGATGCAGCGCAAGGGGCTGGTCGAGGGACTGTTCCTCAGCTCCGGCATCATCGGCACGGTGCGCACCATGGACCGTATGCTGGCGACCGTTGAGTTAGTGCGCCAGAAGTACGGCTGGCGCGGCTACATCCACCTCAAACTGTTGCCCAACGCCGAAGAAGGGCAAATCGAACGCGCAGCTCTGCTGGCCGACCGTCTTTCGGTCAACCTGGAGGCGCCCAACGAGGCCCGGCTGGCCAGATTGGCCCCCAAGAAGGACTTCGAACACGGCTTGATGGAACCACTGCAGCGGGCCTGGGTCATCGTGCGGCGGCTGCGCAGGGAGGGCCATGCCGTGGCCAGCGCCGGCGCGGTCACCCAGTACGTGGTCGGTCCGGCCGGCGAGAGCGACCAGGAGCTGCTGGCGGCCAGCCAACGGCTCTACCGCCAGGTGGGGCTGCGGCGCGCCTACTACTCGGCCTTCAACCCAATCGACGACACCCCATTGCAGGAGGAGTTGCCAACCCCGCCGCTGCGCGAGCACCGCCTCTACCAAGCTGATTTCATGCTGCGCCAGTACGGTTACAGCGTGGAGGAACTGCCCTTTGATCAGCAGGGCAACTTGCCCGACGATCGCGACCCCAAGCTGGCCTGGGCCGAAAAACACCCTGAACGATTCCCTGTGGAGATCAACCATGCGCCGCAGGCAGCTCTGCTGCGCGTGCCTGGCATCGGACCCACGGGCGCGGCCGCTATCGTGCAGGCTCGACGGAGCGACCGTCTGCGCTCACTGGCCGACCTGCAGCGGCTGGGCGTGCGCAGCCAGCAGGCCGCCCCCTTCATTCTGTTCGACGGCCGTATGCCTGTCCATCAGTTGCGCTTGTTTACGGGGTAGATGGTTCGTCGCGCTGATAGCGTGACGAACTACAGGTGACGGGCGAAAGTGACAACTTCGCGGTCAGCGCCGGGTCGTGTTATAATCACCCCTGGTTTGTGAACAATCCCCACTCACGAGAGGTGCCCAGTGTCAACGAAGACACTCATTTTGGACGGCCAAAGTCTGACGATTGAAGATGTGGTCGCCGTTGCCTATGCCCGGCCCGACGAATACTTGTTTGATCTCGGCCCAGCGGCGCAGCAGCGCGTGGCCCGCGCCCGCCAGGCCGTGGAGGACTTCGTAGCCCAGCGGCGCGTGGTCTATGGCATCACCACCGGCTTTGGCGCGTTTTGCAATCGCGTGATCGACCCGGAACAAACGGCTCAACTGCAGCGCAACATCGTCATGAGCCACGCGGTGGGGGTAGGGCGGCCCTTAGAGACGCCGGTGGTGCGCGCCATGATGCTGATC
>JBFYTD010000112.1:0-6485 GCA_041300885.1 Anaerolineae bacterium
CGCACGATGTCGAACAAGTGCTTGCCCGCGCCCTGCACCGCGCCGACCGGCATGGCCAGTGGGTCGATCAGCACGTCCGCGCGCGGGATGCCATAGCTTTCGGCCCGCTCCACGATCTTCTTGGCAATCTTGAAACGCTCGCGCGGGTCGTAGGAGATGCCGGTCTCGTCGTTGCTGATGGCGATCACGGCCGCGCCGCGTTCGGCCACCAGAGGCAGCACTGCCTCCAGCCGCTCTTCCTCGCCGGTGACCGAGTTGACCAGCGGCTTGCCGGTGGCAGCTTTCAGCCCGGCTGCCAGCGCCGCCAACACCGACGAGTCGATGCATACCGGCACCTCCACCGTGGCCTGCACGAGACGAATCGCTTCGGCCATGATCTCGGCCTCGTCGGTCAGCGGCACGCCGGAGTTGACGTCCAGCACGTGCGCGCCAGCCTCGACCTGGGCCTTGGCGTCGGCGATGACCCGGCTGAAGTCACCCGCGGCCATTTCAGCCGCCAGCGCCTTGCGGCCGGTGGGATTGATGCGCTCGCCGATGACCACAAAGGGCCGGTTGAGGCCGATAATCACTGTCTGTTGGGGGGATCGAAGCACTGTGTCCATTGAGATACTCCTGGCGAGACTTCAAAAGCGCAACGCTTTTGCAATAATCTTTGATCGTTCAGCAGAGCACAAGGGCTGCCGTGGGCTATTGTACCGCGACTCACGCGTTGTGACAACCTACACCGCGCCGCTGCGTTCAGGGCGAGACGCGACAATGCCGGGCTTCTTGCGTCGCCCGGCATTGCCTCACACCACACCCACACACCAACCACTCTCACTTCATCCCGCTGATCTCTCGTCAGTCTCACACAATCTGTACACAGCTATGGTCACACACTCTCGTCTCAAGGTTCTACCCGCCGGAGATCAGCGGCTTGCTCGTAATCGTCAATCATCCACTCAGCAATCCATTACAGCCCAGTTTACAATCTACCTCGTCCCAATCTACCAATCTACCTCGTACAAGTTAATCCCAAGAGCTGGCCAGCGCCTGCAGGGCATCCGGGTCGGTCACGTAAATCCGGCGATAGCCCAGCTCGACCATGCCATCCGCTTTGAACCCACGCAGAATCGTGCTCACGGTCTCGCGATAGGTGCCCAACATGTCCGCCAGCGACTGATGGCTGGTGCGGATGGCCGTGCGGTCGTTGCTGGTGGAGAGATCCAACAGCAGCTTGGCCAGGCGCTGAGGCAACTTCTTGTAGGCTACCTCTTCCAGACGATCTTCGACCTGGCGCAGGCGGCGGCCGAAGGTCTGCAGCATGCCCCAACCGATAATGGGGTAGCGCTCAGTCATGGCCCGCGCATGCGTCTCAGGCAAAACCCAGATCGTCGTGTCTTCCAACGCCTCAGCAAAAGTCGCCGGGGCTGCCTCGCGGGTGATCATCGCGCCATCGCCGAAGATTGCACCTGGTCCCACGCGTGACATCATCATCCGCCGGCCTTCTTTGTTTTGGCAGACCAGTTGCGCCTTGCCGTTCATCAGGATGAACAGCTTGCTGGAAAGGTCTTCAGGAGTTGCGATTACTTCGCCGGCCCGGTAGGTGCGGGTGATAATAGCTTTTTGAAAATCGGCGTCGCTTTCTGTGACCGATGCAATCAACTGCGACAAGGGTGTTTTTCGCTTCTGCTGTGTCGACATTTCGAACTCCTTGGATCTGGAAGATCGTTGCTCCAATTGGATGCCGATGATCTCTTGGTTGTTACCCCAGCCACCGGCTGGCTTTGTACTGTCTGGTGTGGAGCCGGATGGGTGAAGGCATCGACTTGTTTTTTTGATTTACACAGGCATTATAGCGGAAATCGGTTGTCTTGTCAAGGCTTTGTTCAAGATTTTAACCTCTTATTAACTTTTCTCGGCTGATTTCCATAAACAGTTAAACAAAACCTAAACAATACTGTTCGTATCCAACCCGATTCTGTATACATTCGGTTGGCAGGATCGGCGTGTCGGTAGTATAATCGACGCTATGCCTGTTTTGCGACGCACCCTGGTCCGCGCACGACGCGGGCTTGACTACAGCGCAACGCTGGCCGCGGCCATGACCGACGGTCAGCAGCGTCGTTTTGTGCAGGAAACCATGACGCTGGCTCGCGAGCTGCCTGGCTGGCTGGATCAGCCGCTGCCTGCGGCCTTGCAGGCATTGACGCCGTTGGCCCAGCCGCAGTTCCTCGACCACGACGCCATGCGCCAGATCGTGGACGCGTTGACAGCGTTCGGCGCCGGCCGGCCGCTGGGCATCTGCCTGCGCCGCTCCTTGCTGCGTTACTATTTTCTGCGGCGCGCCGGGCTGCCGCTGGTGATACATTTCGGCGCGCGCCGCTTGGGCGACGCCATCGCCGGCCACGCCTGGCTGACCCTCGATGGCCAGCCTTATCACGAAGAGCCCAAGAACATCCAGCCTCACACACTGATGTGGAGTTTTCCCCATGCCTGATTCAACCCAACCGCTGCCCAGCGGTCTGCTGCGCCAAGAGAAAAACAGTGCTGCGGCCACCCGCCCCTTCGTGATTGTGATCTTCGGCGCGTCGGGCGACTTGACCGAGCGTAAGTTGGCCCCTGCGCTGCACACTCTGGCCAGCCAAGGGCTGATGCCGGAGCATTATGCCGTGTTGGGCGTCGCCCGCAGCCAGCTCAGCGACGAAGCATTCCGCGCCCAACTGCGCGCGGGCGTCGAGACACACGGCCGCATCAAGCCCGACGAGCGCTTACCCTGGGAGCAGTTTGCCAGCAACCTCAGCTATCTGGCCATTGGCTATGAGGACCGCGACAGCTATCGACTGCTGGAGCAACGGCTGCAAGAGCTGGGCGCAACGTTGGGCAGCAGCAACTGCCTGTTCTATCTGTCCACCCCACCGCAGCTTTACGATCCTATCGTGGCCCACTTGGGCGCAGCCGGCCTGGCCAAGAGCGAGCATGGCTGGCGGCGCATCGTCATCGAAAAACCCTTCGGCCACGACCTGAGCTCGGCTCAAGCGCTGAACGCCGCCGTCCACGAGGTCTTCGGCGAGGATCAGATCTACCGCATCGACCACTACCTGGGCAAAGAAACGGTGCAAAACCTGCTGGTCTTCCGCTTTGCCAATGCCATCTTCGAGCCGCTGTGGAACCGCAATTACGTGGACTCGGTGCAGATCACTGTCGCAGAGAGCGTGGGCGTTGGCAAGCGGGGCGGCTATTACGATCAGGCCGGCGTAGTGCGCGACATGGTCCAGAACCACGCGCTGCAACTGCTGACGCTAACCGCCATGGAGCCGCCGGTGGCCTTCAACGCCACTGCGTTGCGCAACGAAAAGGTCAAGGTGCTGGAGGCGATTCGCCCTATCGAGGCGCGCGACGTGAGCGAGAACAGCGTGCGCGCCCAGTATCGCGCCAAGAACGGTCCCACCTACCGCCGGGAGGAGGGGGTCGATCCCCAGTCAGAGACGGCCACGTACGCCGCACTCAAGTTTTTCGTAGACAACTGGCGATGGCAGGGGGTGCCCTTCTACATCCGCTCCGGCAAACTGTTGAAAACCAAGACCACCGAGATCGTGGTGCGCTTCAAGCGCGTGCCCCATCTGATGTTTGCCAAGGACTACCAGGGCATCAGGCCCCCCAACAGCCTGCAGATCTGTATCCAGCCCGACGAGGGCATTCATCTGACCTTCAACACCAAACTTCCGGGATCAGGCATGCGCACCCAGACGGTGGACATGGATTTCCGCTATGACAAGGACTTTGGCGCTGACCTGCCCGAGGCCTACGAACGCCTGTTGCTGGATACCGTGCAGGGCGACGCGTCCCTCTTCGCGCGCGGCGACGAGATCGAGCTCTCCTGGCGCGTGGTCGACCCGATCCTGCAAGGCTGGGAAGGGGGGCTGGCCCCGCTGGCCTTTTACGAACCCGGCTCCTGGGGCCCACGCGAGGCAGATGAGCTGCTGGCGCGCGATGGGTCGGTGTGGATGGCGGGGTGTACGGAGTTCTGAGGGTAGACAAGTAGACAGGTAGACAAGGAAGTTGGTTGGTTGGTTGATTGATTGGTGAGTCTGCCGTGTCGACGACGAAGTCGAACGTCCGGCGTTGTGTAGAGTTACGATAATGGACTTAAGCCTTACAACACCCGCCCTGCTGTTTCCAGCCATTTCGCTGCTGTTGCTGGCCTACACCAACCGCTTTCTGACCCTGGCCAGCTTGATCCGCGACCTGCATGCCAGGTACACGGCTAACCCCGACCAGATTTTGCTCTGGCAGTTGCGCAGCCTGCGCTATCGTGTGCTGTTGATCAAGCACATGCAGGGCTTTGGCGTGGGCAGCCTGTTATTATGCGTGGTCTCCATGTTCGCGCTGTTCGTGGACTGGCAACTGGCCGGCAAGGTCATCTTCGGCGCCGCCTTGCTGCTGATGGTGGTCTCGCTGGCCCTGTCGCTGCGCGAGATCCAGGTCTCGGTGGACGCGCTCAACCTGCGCCTGAGCGACATCGAGGAGTTGGCGGAGCAGTCCACCGCCCGCACCACACCGCCGCTCGGGCCGGTCTGAGCGCAGCCACCGAGCCCGCATTATACCCCCCATGCCACTCCATCTATCCGACAACGACCAGGCCATGCTCGCCGGCGCCGAAGGCCCGGCGCCCCAGCTTGCCATGCGCATCCTGGCCCGCATGGCCGAGATCTGGCGCGCGCCTGTGCTGCTGGACATCGCCGGCGCCCACATCGACAGCACGATCTACATCGGCGAGGCTGGCCTGGAGTACGCCGAGCGGCTGGCCAGCCTGGGCGCACGAGTGCGCGTGCCCACCACCCTCAACGTCAGCGGGCTGGACGAGCAACACTGGCAGGAGTGGCCGGTGCCGGCCGGCTGGGCTGAGAAGGCGCAGCGCCAGATGGCGGCCTACCAGAGCATGGGCGCTATGCCCACCTGGACCTGCGCGCCCTACCAGACTGAGTGGCGGCCCAGCTTTGGCCAGCAGATCGCCTGGGGCGAGTCCAACGCCATCGTCTTCGCCAACTCGGTGCTGGGCGCGCGCACCGAGCGCTACCCCGACCTGCTGGACATCTGCTGCGCCATCACCGGCCGCGCGCCGGCTGTGGGTCTGCACCTGACGGAGAACCGGGCCGGCCAGGTGCTCTTTCGCCTGGTGGACGTGCCCGCGACAGTGCAGGCCGACGACACATTCTACCCCGTGTTGGGCCACCTGCTGGGCCAGGTCTGCGGCGACCGCATTCCGGTGGTCGATGGACTGACGGTCACACCCGGCGAGGATCAGCTTAAAGCGCTAGGCGCAGCCACGGCCAGCTCAGGCGCTGTGGCCCTGTTTCACATAGTCGGCGTCACCCCCGAGGCTCCCACGCTGGACGCCGCGATGCAGGGCCGCCAGCCGCAGCAGGTCGTAGACGTGGACGTGGCCGTCCTGCGCCGCGCCCGCGCCGAGCTCACCACGGCCGACGGCGACCGGCTAGACATGGTAGTGCTGGGGAGTCCGCACTTCTCGCTGGCCGAATTCAGGCAGTTGGCGCCGCTGCTAGATGGCCAGCACGTCCATCCCGGCGTGCAGTTGCTGGTCACCTCCAGCCGCGGCATGGCCCTGCTGGCTCGCCAGGCTGGCTATCTGGCCGCGCTGGAGCAGTTCGGCGGCAAGCTGACCGTGGACACCTGCATCCTGGCCACGCCCATGCTGCCGCCGGAGATCAAGCTGCTGATGACCAACTCGGCCAAGTATGCCTACTATGCGCCTGGCATGTTGAGCACGCGCGTCACCTTCGGCAGCCTGGCCGACTGCGTACGTTCAGCCGTGGCCGGCCAGGTCGTGCGTCGGGAAGAGTGGTGAGATGAGCAACGTTTTTCAGGGACAAGCCGTAATCGCCGGTCAGGCGGAAGGTCCCGTGCTGGCGGCCGCCGAGCCGCTCAGCTTCTGGGGCGGCTACGACTACACGACAGGGGAGGTCATCGACCGGCGCCATCCGTTATCGGGCCAGGTCGCCGCGGGCCGCGTGCTGTGCCTGCCCTTCACCCGAGGCTCCAGCACCACCACCGCCGTGCTGTTGGAGGCGGTCAAAGCGGGCACCGCGCCGGCCGCGATACTTACCACCGGCGTCGACACCTTCTTTGCCCTGGCCTCGGTGGTGGCCGATGAGATGTATGGTCAGCCGATACCGCTCATCGCCCTGCTGCCGGAGGATTTCGCCCGCCTGCGCACGGGCGACTGGGCCGCCGTGCAAGACGACGGCATCGTGTTGCGTCAGGCGCGCCCCAACGACGACAGCTATTGGCTGACCGGCCGTCTGCTGGCCAGCCAGTATCCCGGCCACTGGAACGACGCCGTCGCCCGCCCGCGCCTGCAAGCCTACCTCGCCAGCGGCGTCACATGCTTCATCGACCTGACGGAGGACGGCGAGCTGGCGCCCTACGATCACCTGCTGCCACCCCATGCGGGCAACGGCCAGCGGATCGTGTACCAGCGCATG
>JBFYTD010000624.1:0-2894 GCA_041300885.1 Anaerolineae bacterium
GCGCGGCGGTTGTTGACGCCCAGCTTGCGGTAGATGTGGAGGGTGTGCTTCTTGACTGTCACCGAGGCCAGCACCAGGCGCTCGGCGATTTCCTTGTCGGTCAGGCGCTGGGCCAGCAGCAACAGCACGTCCATCTCGCGGTTGGTCAGCGATTCGATCATGCCGTCGATCATGATGGTTCGGCCGGCGGACGCCAGGGCAGGGCGGGGCGGCGGGACGGCTGCAAGGGACGACGCTGCGGCGGGGGAAGGGGCTGCGCCCAGGGCTGCCAGCACCTGGCGCACGTAGGCCGGGGCTACGCCGTCGCCGGCCAGCTTCTCCAGCAGGCCGGCCAGACCGGGGCCGCAGTCCACCAGCAGACGCAGCGCGCCGCCCGGCGCAGCCAGCTCGACGGCCCGGCGCAGCGCAGCCAGCGCAGCCGCCTCGTCGCCCCGGGCCGCCAACACCAGCGCATGCAGCGCGTCGATCTCGATCAGGCTGCGCAAGCTATGGCGCGCAGCCGCCTGGGCGCGCCGGCCGGCCAGCAGCTCTTCCGCCTGGGCTAATTCGTTGACGGCGCCGCTGGCCAGCAGCGTGCGCACCTGGGTCAGCGTGGGCTGTTCCCAGAATTCAAGGGAGATGGGCGCCTCTGGGGCGCGGTAGCCTCGAGCCAGCGCTGCCGCCGGGTCGCTGGCCAGCAGCACGCGCTGCTGGAGCGACTGAGCCAGGGGAGCCAGCGCCAGCATCCCGCGCTCTAGCAAGCGCGTGTGTAGCGCGGCGACGGCAGCCAGGGCCTGGTCAGGGTGTCCCTGGGCCAGCAGCGTGAGCGCCAGCCCGGTGAAGCAATCCGGCGTCGTCCGGCCATGGCTGACGATGGCTTCCAGCCTGCGGAAGCCCTGTTCGGCGGCCGCCAGCTCGTTGCGTCTGCGCGTGGTTGACGTTACACAGGGCCAAGAAAACGCGCAAGATCAGCGACGGGTACTGGCCATGAATGGCGATCTGCTGCTGCGCTACCTCGCTGGCCGCCGCGGGCTGGCCGGTGGCCTGCAGTCCGGTGATATAAAAAAAGGTCGCCAGCCCCTTGGCATACTGCATCTCTGGCCGCAACTGCCTCATCCCCTCGGCCGCCCAACGCATCATGGCCGCAGTGTCGTCGGCCCCAAAGGCTGCTGCCGCCCGCAACGTCGCAATCTCGCCCAGCAGCGTCGCATTCGGTTGTTCTGAGCTCTGCGCCGTCTCCCGGGCCAGCGCCGCCTCGGCAGAGTCCAACGCCGTCACGAGGGCAGGAAACTGATAGCGAATGAAGCCCAGCCAGGCCTGCGCCAGCAGCAGGCGGGGGCGGCCCCGCATCTCGGCCGGCAGCAGCCCGATCCAGCGCTCAAGCTGGCGCCAATCCTCCCGATCCAGCATCTCATGGATGTGACATTCCACCAGGCTGGCTGCTTGCAGCGGGTCGTCCGCTTGCAGAGCGTGGGCAATCGCCTCATCCAGCAGGTCCTCCCTGGCAAACCAGGCGCTGGCGCGGGCGTGCATGGCGCGTATTTCGACCTCGGTATAGGCCTTGCGTAGCCGGTTGAGCAGCAGGTGCCGGAACAGTTGATGATAGCGATACCAGGTTCCCTGGTCGTCCAGCGGCGTCAGGAAGAGGTTGGCGCGGCGGAGCTCAGTCACCACATCGGCGCCAGGCAGGCTAGGGCCGTTCTCACCCTGGACGGCGTCCACCAACGGCGCGCAAAAGCGATCCAGCAGCGAGGTCTGCAACAGCACCGCGCGCCGGTCGTCTGGCAGCCCTTGCAGCACCTCGGCCAGCAGATAGTCGAGCATCAACTGATGGCCGCTCTGGACGACCTTGCGGGCGAACGCGGCCGGGTCGCTCTGGCCGCGCAGGGTGAGCGCTGCCAGGTGCAAACCCACCGCCCAGCCCTCGGTCCCCGCGTCCAGCAGCGCTGTAGTTTCTACGTCGGGGGCCGCGCCCATCTCTTGGCGTAGCAACAGGGCCGCTTCCTCGGCCGTGAAGCGCAGGTCTGCGCCGCGCAGCTCGCACAACTGCCGCTGCCCGCGCAGCCGTTCCAGCTGCAGCGGTGGATCGGCGCGCGTCGTCAGCGCCAGGTGGACGTGGGCCGGCCTGTGCTGCACCACCCGCTGCATCACTGCATGGACGCCCAGGGACTGGATCGCGTGATAGTCGTCCAGCACCAACAGCCATGGCCCCGGCAACGCTGTCAGATCGCTCAGCAGGGCATCGGCCAGAACGGGAGGCGCGGGCAGGGCCGGGGCCCGCAGCAAAGTTTCGACGGTCTGGCCGGCCTCTGGGTAGACCGAGCGCAGCGCTGCCAGCAGGTAGCTCACAAAGGTTGCCAGGTCGCTGTCGTGCTCGTCCAGCGCGATCCAGGCCCACGGCAGATCGACCGTGTCCAGCCACTGGTTGACCACCGTGCTCTTGCCGTAGCCGGCCGGCGCGGAGATCAGCAGCAATCCCTGGTCCAGGCCGGCTGTCAGGTGCGCCAGCAGGCGCGGGCGCGGCACCAGCGGCGCAGCCAGGCGCGGCCGGTGCAGCTTGGTGGCCAGCAAGGGCAATGCTCCGCCCGGCTGCGCTGCGGGACTGCGCGGCCCAGCCGAGAAAGCCATGCCAGGGGAATGTTGGGACTCGTTCACAAGTAACTGTGCCCGGCGCCCGGCACATGAAGCACCGGGCGCGAAATTTGGTACTGCACGCTGCTCACGCAAAGACGCCAAGAACGCCAAGGACGGCAATGCCGTGCCTTGCTTTGCGGTCTTTGCGCCTTTGCGTGAACAAGAATCGTGTACTACCGAAATTGCTTCGCCGAGCGCACTCAGGCCGCTTCGCTGGCGGGATCTTTCCGTCCCAGGATGGTGTAGGCGATGATCACCACGCCGATGATCACCAGGATCCA
>JBFYTD010000113.1:0-6460 GCA_041300885.1 Anaerolineae bacterium
CTGGCCGTCCCAGGTGATCTGCCAGACCTCGCGCACCCCTTGCAGGTACATGGCGATGCGCTCCAGGCCGTAGGTCAGCTCGACGCTGACCGGCTCCAGGGTCATTCCTCCGGCCTGCTGGAAATAGGTGAACTGGGTGATCTCCATGCCGTCCAGCCAGACCTCCCAGCCCAGGCCCCAGGCGCCCAGCGCGGGGCTGGCCCAGTTGTCCTCGACGAAGCGGATGTCGTGCTTACGACGGTCGATGCCGATGGCGTCCAGGCTACCCAGGTAGAGCTCCTGGGGGTTGCCGGGGTCGGGCTTAAGGATGACCTGATATTGGGTGTGCATCTGCATGCGGTTGGGGTTCTCGCCGTAGCGGCCGTCGTCGGCGCGGAAAGACGGCTCGGCGTAGGCCACGTTCCACGGCTCGGGCCCCAGCACGCGCAGCACGGTGGCCGGGTTCATGGTGCCGGCGCCGACCTTCTCGCTGTAGGGCTGCCAGATCAGGCAGCCGCGCTCGGCCCAGTAGCGCTCCAGGCGCATGATGATCTCTTGAAAGGAGGGGGGACGGTGGGTTGACATGGTTGGAATACCTCGTAAAGACTCAAAAGCCGGCCCAGGGGCCGGCCAGTAACGATCACGGAGTGCGCTGCCTGGTTCTGCTCAGGCAGCAGGCGCAGGCGACTTGGTCGCCCGCAGCAACGGTTGGCCCTGGTGAGTTGCAAGTGCGCAGTGGCCGCAGGACACCGACTCACTGAGTCTCGGCGTCTGCGGCCCGGTACCCGAGCCATGGAGCTGTAGTTCAACAGATGCGCGCTGCGGGGCCATCGAAAACACTCCTGACGTGATATGGGGCAATCATAACCGGAAACCAGCGATACGTCAAAGTCGCGCTACATCGTACCCGCACTCTGAACTGGTGCGCCGGCAGCGATTACGGCGAATCCACCTGCGCTGCGAGGATCACGCTCTGGGGCTTTGCTGTCTCTGTCAACGGCTCGACACTTAGCGTCAACGCCGTTCTCTGGCCTGTCCTGGCTGCCTCGTCGATGAAGACGTGCGCCTTGAATGCCTGCTCCAGGTACGGCGGCAGGATGACCGGGTCGGTCACCGACGGCTCGCTGCCGTCGCCCAGCAGGCACTGCTTGTCCACGCACAACGACGTGCGCCAGCGCTGGCCAGCGGCGTGCTCCAGGGCAATCACCACCGGCAGGGGCTGGTCCGTGGTGTTGACCACCTTGAAGTCGAAGACCTCGTCGGCGCCGGGCTGAACCGTCCTGTCGCCGTTGATTGCCTCGACCAGCAGTGCATCACTGGAAGCCTGGGAAGCCTGGTGCGCGGCCGGCGCGACGTTTTGCTCCAGAACAGGCTGCGGCAAACCGCGGCAAGCTGCCAGGAGGACAAGGTACAACAGGATAGCACTGATCAATCGAAAAACGCGCATCACATTCCCGGTCGGGCTCGGTCGGAGACCGGCCCAAGCATGTAGGTGTAGATCGTCGGGCTGGGTCGGAGACCGGCCCCAGCAGGGAAAGGCGTCTTCCGGGTTACGGGTTACGCATTACGGGTTACGCTCTGCACCTGCTCCCGTATCGTCCGCAAAAACGCCGCCGAGCGCACGTTGCGCTCCAGTTGGTAGACGATGTAGCCGTACAGCAGCCGCTCCAGCTCGCCGTGCAGGCCCGCGCTCAGGTTGAGCTGCGCCACCTGCTCCCACTCACGGGTCTGGATGAAACGCAGCGCCTTGAAGAGCGGCAAGGCCAACGGCTCGGCGCCGATACGCCCTTCGCCGTCCTTGGGGCACAACACGCCGCCATCGACGATGCTGAAGTAGTTGGTCAGCGGCTCCAGCGCGGCCTGGCAGACGACGCAGGTAAAAAGCTGCGGCTGGTAGCCGGCCTGCATCAGCAAACGCAGGTCGTAGAAGCGAACCACCAGGGCCAGCGTCTCTTCATCGGATGTTGCCAACCGCCCCAGGGTTTCACGCAGCAAGCTGAACATCGCCGGGTGCGCATCGTGCTCTTGAGTGAAGCCATCCAGCAGCTCGGCCACGTAGTAGCCATAGCTGGTGCGTAGCAGGCTCTCGCGCAGGGGCAGGAACGACTCGACCGTCTCGGCCTGCGTCACCAGGTCCCAAGTGCGGCCCTTGGCAACCAGCAGCGTGCTGAGGGTGAACAGCTCGACGTGGCCAGCCTTGCGGCTCTGCGTCTTGCGCACCCCCTTGCCCAGCAGCACCAGCTTGCCGTGGTTGGGCGTGAAAACAGTCAGCAGACGGTCGGCCTCGCCGTAGTCGCGCCGTTTTAGCACGATGGCATCGGTGCGATAAAGCCGCTGGCGGCGCTCGGCCTGCTCGTTCATTGAACTTCCGCGGCGCTGGCAGCTTGCTGCAAATGCTGCGGCGTAAAGGCCAGCGGCAGCAGCTCGGCCACACTGGTCGCGGTGGCTTGGCCACTCAGGTCAGCGATCAGAACCGGCATGTCGGGCGCGAACTCGGCCATCACCTGCCGGCAGGCGCCGCAGGGGCTGCCGCCGATATTGGTAGCCACGGCCAGCGCCACGAACTCGGTCTCGCCCTCGGAGATCGCTTTCCAGATCGCAACCCGCTCGGCGCAGACGGTCAGGCCGTAGGATGCATTCTCGACGTTGCAGCCGGTGTAGATCTTACCTGAGCGGGTGAGCAACGCCGCGCCGACAGGGAACTTCGAATAGGGCACGTAGGCCAACCGGCGTGCGGCGATGGCTCGCCTGACCAAATCTTGGGCACTCTCTTCGTTGAGCATGGATCAATCCCTTCAAGGGGGTGGGAGACTTCGGAATTCGCCGCATGGATGCAAAGATCATGTTCTGGCGCGTCGAGCGGCAATATCGCCAGAGCCGGCCAATTCCGAAGTCTGCGCTGATTCAGGATGCTGCCGATGTGGACAACGACGATCGGGCGCCGGTCTCCGCAGCTGCGGGCGCGTCCGCCTGGCTCTTGACCGCGCGCACCTGTAGAATGCGCCGGCCTTGCACCGACTGCACCTCCAGCGTGAGATGCTCGTAATAGACGCGGCTGCCCACGGTCGGCATCGTGCCCAATTGGCTATAGATGAAGCCGCCCAGCGTGTCACTCTCCTCGGCAGGCAGCGCCACGTCCAGGATCTCGCTGACGTCGTCGAGGCGAATCTGGGCGTCAAAGACATATTCCCGCTCGCCCAACTGCTGTGCCAGAGGCGTTTCGCTGTCGTACTCGTCCTGGATGTCGCCGACGATCTCCTCCAGCAGGTCCTCGATGGTCACCACGCCGGCCGTGCCGCCGTATTCGTCCACGACGATGGCCATATGCACCCGCCGCTGCTGCAGCTCTTGCAGCAGGTCGTCGACCCGTTTGGACTCAGGCACAAAGTAGGCTGGCCGCATCAGATCGGTGATCGGTGTGTCGCCGTGGCTGTCACGAAAAGGCAGCAGCAGGTCCTTGGCGTAGAGCACGCCCTGGACGTTGTCGATATTGTCGTGATAGACAGGAATGCGCGAGTGGCCGGCCTGGATGATCACATCCAACGCCTGACGCAGCGTTGTCTTTTCGTCCACGGCCACCACGTCGATGCGAGGCACCATCACCTCGCGTGCGACCATCTCGCCCAGCTCGAAGATGCTGGCGATCATCTTCTTTTCGTCTTCTTCGATCAGGCCCGGCTCCTCGGCGGCGTTGATCAGGTAGCGCAGGCCCTCTTCGCTCAACAACACGTTGTCGGGGCTAGCGTCTTGCTCCGTGCGACCCAGAACAACGCCGGCCAGAGCCAGCAGCGGGGCCGTCACAAGGGTTAACAACAGGGCTGTTCCCCGCATGAATGCGCTGAGTCTGAGCGCAGTGCGCTCCGTCGAGCGCGTCGCCAGTGAGCGGGCAACGACCTGGACCACCAAAGCTATCAACCCCATAGCCAGCAAGGCCAGCGGAATGCCGAAGTTCCACTGCAACCCGGCGGCCGCAGCCAACCAGCCCGCCGCGCTGGCGGCCAGCACAAAGGTCAGGATCTCCAGAACCATCAAGGCCAGCAAGAAGCGGGGCGGGTCGTCCAGTAGGGTTTGCAGCGCCTTTGCAC
Source organism: Anaerolineae bacterium (assembly GCA_041300885.1). GTDB lineage: Bacteria > Chloroflexota > Anaerolineae > JAAEKA01 > JAAEKA01 > JAAEKA01. The sequence goes on from JBFYTD010000113.1 coordinate 4,065, forward strand.
GCGAGATGCCATCATCCAGTAAGCGTCGAACATTCGCACGGCTGATCGCGCCCAATGAGACCTCGGCCGCGGCGGCCAGAGCGATCAGTATCATTGCCAGCGCCAGCATCAGCCAGGCCACTATCCATCCCTCGTCCACGTATCTTCTCCAATTATCCTCTCATAAGCAATCCAGCGGATTGCGTTACTGGGTATTACTCGCTACGCCGCCGGATTCTGGCTGGCACGCCCAGCGCCAGCTCACCCGGCGGCACGTCGTGTGTGACCACCGACCCGGCGCCGGTACGCGCGCCGGCGCCAATGGTCAGCGGGGCCACCAACATGGTGTCGCTGCCGATGAAGGCATGGTCGCCAATGGTGGTGTGATGCTTGCGGCTGCCGTCGTAGTTGCAGGTAATCGTACCTGCGCCCAGGTTGACGTCCTGGCCGATGGTGGCGTCGCCGATGTAGCTGAAGTGGCCCATCTTGACGCCGGGGCCCAGGTAGGCATTCTTGACCTCGCCGAAATTGCCCATGTGAACGCCTTTGGCCAGGTGGGCGCCCTGGCGCAGGTGGGCAAACGGTCCGACATCTACGTGCTCCTCCAGGGTCGCCCCTTCGAGCACCGAATACTGCACCACACAGCCGTTGCCAATGACGCTGTCGAGAACGCTGGTGTTGGGGCCGATGCGACAGTCCTCGCCGATCCGGCTCTGGCCGCGCAGATGCACGCCGGGCAGCAAGACGGTGTCGCGGCCGATCTCCACTGTGTCGTCGATATAGGTAGTGGCGGGATCGGCAATCGAGACGCCCGCTTCCATCCAGCGCCGGTTGATGCGCGCTCGCAGCGCCGCCTCAGCCTCAGCCAGGTGAACACGGGTGTTGATGCCCAGCATTTCGACCGGATCGCTGACCTTGTGGGCCAGCACCAGACGTCCCTGAGAGACCGCAATCGCCACGAGATCGGTGAGATAGTACTCACCCTTGGGGCTGACCGTGATCTGGTCCAGGCTGCGCCACAGCCAGTCGGCGTCGTAGCAGTACAGTCCTGGGTTGAGTTCAGTAATTTGCAGCTGCGGCGGCGTGCAGTCGGCCTCCTCGACAATGGCCAACACGTCACCGGCAAGGCTGCGCACGATGCGGCCAAAGCCGCGCGGGGTATCGCTCTCGAAGGACAGCATGGAGAGGACGCCGCCCTGGTCGCGGTTGCGTTGGTGCAGCGCGAGCAACTGCCGCATCGACTCTAGCGTGACCAGCGGCATATCGGCGTAGAACACCAACACGCTCTGCGAATGGCCTTGTAGCAACGGTCGCGCCTGCATGACCGCATGGCCTGTGCCCAGGCGCTGCTCTTGGTGAGCATAGCAAGCGCGGTTGCCCACCTGGGCCTTGAGCGCGTCCGCGTTGCGGCCCACGACGACCGTCGGCGGCCTAGAAGACACCGCCTGTGCCAGGCGCACGCTGTATTCGATCAGAGGCCGGCCGGCCAATGAGTGGAGCACCTTAGGGGTCTTGGAACGCAGGCGCGTGCTATCGCCCGCGGCCAGGATCACCACGTCAGGATCGGTTTGTAGGTCAATCGCCAGAGGTTGATGGTCACTCACAAAGCACCTCAAGGACAGGGCCAGTGGCGTCAGCAGGGTTTTAGAACACAAAAAACGCCAGGGAGGGAACTAAGCGTCACTGCGCTAGATCGCCCTGGCGTCATAACAGATGCACATGGGAGCAGCCTGGCCTGATAGCCAGTTGCATGGATGGGCGGGAGCCTAGATGCCTCAACGGTAGTTCGAACCCTGGACTGAAGTCAATCGAACAAGGTGTGAGCTTGCGTTGGGTGCGATTCTAGCACAACCCACCAACATATGCAAAAGAGTCTTAGAAAACAAAAAACAAGCTTTGTTGGCAGCGGCCTACTCTCACAGGGACCTGCGTCCCAACTACCATCGGCGCTGGAGGGCTTAACTACCAGGTTCGGGATGGGACTGGGTGTACCTCCTCCGCTCAAGCCACCAACAAAGCTTGTTTTTCACTTGTTAGATTGCGATTGCTACCCTAACAACCGAACAGAATGCGTATCTCGACTGCTACCATCTCACGTGAAAAGCCCTCGCGCATTAGTACGAGTCCGCTAAACACATTGCTGTGCGTACACGCCTCGCCTATCAAGCAGGTAGTCTTCCTGCGCGCTTACCCTCACAAGGAGGTGGGGGATCTAATCTTGAGGCAAGCTTCCCGCTTAGATGCTTTCAGCGGTTATCTTTGCCAGACTTAGCTACCCAGCAATGCCGTTGGCACGACAACTGGCACACCAGAGGTCTGTCCACTCCGGTCCTCTCGTACTAGGAGCAGCTCCTCTCAAATCCCCTACGCCCACAGCGGATAGAGACCGACCTGTCTCACGACGGTCTGAACCCAGC
>JBFYTD010000114.1:0-6459 GCA_041300885.1 Anaerolineae bacterium
AAGAGGTTGTCCGGGTCGTAGATCGAGCCGGAGATGGCAGGGAAGGGACCGCGCTCGCGCGCCAGTTCGATGGAGGTGCGCATGCAGTGATAGCGCACGAACTCCATCACCTGACCGGCCAGGTCCAGCGACTCCTGGTCGCCGTAGCGCACGCCGAGCTTGTACATCACGTCGGCCAGTCCCATGATGCCCAGCCCGATGCGCCGCACGCGGTGGGCTGCGTCCTGCAACTGCGGCACGGCCGGCACGTACTTGTTGGCGCTGACCACGTCGTCAAGGAAGCGAGTCGACTCCACCACCGTCCGCTCCAGCGCGTCCCAGTCGATCCGGCTGTCGCCGGTCACGTGCTGGGCCAGGTTGATGGAGCCGAGGCAGCAGTTCTCGTAAGGGCCGAGGAACTGTTCACCGCAGTTGTGGACCACAATGCCGTTTGCAACGAAGGAATGGGTTAGCGGTTCTGTGAGATCGTAGACTGGCTCCTCGCCTAACCATTCGATCGACTGGACGGTAGCGGTGAAATACTCGGCGTAAGGGCCGCGGCTGCCGTAGCTTGCTAGTGCTGCTGCAAGTCGCTCAGCCTTGGCAGACTGAAGGAATCCGATCTCAGTGCGGAATGTCACTAGATTGTGCTTGGAGATGACCAACTCGTGACCCGCTTGGGTGAAGTACTCTCGCTGCTGGCCGTGGCCATCCGGCATCCGTTTGTAGCCAGCCTTCTTGCGCTCAAGGTAGACTTTGCTGGCGATCCCGAAGTTGAGCAGCAGGCGCTGTACATCCTTCAACAGCCCAGGTTTGGAGGACCACAGACGGACGCTTACACCTTTACTGACGTCATCAAGTACCGTACCGTCGCTGGAGAAAAGACCCTGCAGGAAGCCGCGCTGCATCTCCTCACTGCCGGTGAACACAATGGTCGGCACATGTTCCTTGTCAGCGATGCCCATGCTGGCAAGCTGTTCCTTCATCCGTCCAGAGACGACTCGTGTCTCCTGCCGGCCGGTCACCGGGACGGCGCTCACCTGATAGGTCCGTGTTGGAGCATAGATATTGCGATGGTTTTTCACGCCAACAAACTCATTGACGTAACCGGCGAACTCCGGCGCCAGATCTTGCTCGTCACCGAAGAAGAGCAGACCTGCTCCCTCAGCGATATTGAAGGTGCCGTCGCCAATCAGCCAACCCAGCGTTCGGCCCAATCCCAGCGTACCATCCTGCCCAAATCCACCTTTACGGTTGAGAATATGGACCTTATCGCCCGGCTGGAGTTCCTGCATGGCTTTCCAACCTTGAGCGGTCATGATCTGGTGGTTGCTGGTTGCGTCAAGTTCATACCCCTCGCGGGTTTGGAGACGATATACGGGCTTTCTGCCCGTGTGGAACACCGCTGATGCCTCGCCAATGTGCGCTTCGACGCCGAAACGACCATCCAAGACAACTTGTTGTGGCTGCTGCGAGTCGTAGAGGTCTTTTGCTCTGCACAGGCCGCCAGACGTGTAGATCAGCGTATCACCGGTGATACACGGGTTCGTGGCCTCAAGCTCATAGAGGTGCGGCACAGGATTGCTGCGGTTGGCCGCGTCCAGGAACAGCACGCCCGGCTCGCCGTTGCGGTGGGCGTAGTGGATGATCTTGTCGAACAGCTCGCGGGCGCGCACGGTGCGACTGACCTTGTGGGTGTGCGGGTTGACCAGGTCAAAGTCGCCGTCGTCCTTGACCGCTTGCAGGAAGGCGTCGGTCACGCCAACCGAGATGTTGAAGTTGGCGATGGCGCCTTCCTTGGCTTTGCACGAGATGAACTCCTCGATGTCCGGATGATCAACGCGCAGCACGCCCATGTTCGCGCCGCGCCGCGTGTTGTGGGTCACCATGCCACTGGCCAGGTAGGTGTGATTGCCCTCCACCTCCAGGTCCAGGGTCAGCACCTCGCCGGCCGGGCGCGTCTCAGCGACATGGACGAACCACAGATTGTCCACCGGCCGGGCGTGTTGTGCAAACTCTGGGGACACCGCCTGCAACTCGCGATAGCCGCTGATGGTCAGTTGGCGGTCGCCGCGCAGGTAGCGCAGCAGCTTCTTGCGCAAGGCTGGATCACTCGCGCGCCAGTTGACGCCCTGCCCGCGGCCCTGGCGGTCGATCTGGGGCAGGGTGATCTCGTCCAGCACCGGCTGCAGCCAGTACTCCGGGTGCGGCAACACATAGCTCGACTCGCGCTCGGCGTCGGGGCGGAAGGTGTAGCAGCCCACAAAACGACTGCGCTGGTCGCAGCCGATGCGAGCACGCCAGGAATCCAAGCCCACGCTGGAGTTGATGCGCAGGATGTGCTGAGGTCGCTTGCCCAGTTTCCCGGCATAGTTGGTCGTGCGCAGGGTCGCCGGGCAGCCGAGACCGATGAGCAGCGCAGCGACTTCACGGGCCAGTTGTTCGGAGGTGGTGTTGAGCTGAGGATAGCCGTGCGAAAGGCCGCCATCGGCCTCGAACAGCCCGCGCAGGTAGGCGCCGGCGATGTTGGCCGGGCTCTGGCGTACTAGCCGCGGCACGCGCACCTCATGGCTCTTGGCCTTGGCGAGGCCGTTGTCGACCAGGAAGCGCTTGATCAGCGCACTGTCGATCACGAAGGTCACAGATGCATCTCCTGCCTTCTGTTGCCGGTGAACGTTGCAGCCGGTGAAGGTTTGCTGCAGGAGGCTAGGGAGTTCTTGGAGCAGATAGCTGTCGTGGGCGACGCTGAATCCGACACGGTGGTCCTGGGCATCGGCGGCCACAAAACCATCGCCAGCCAGATAGCCCAGCACGAAGGCCAGCGGTTCGTCCAGGATCGACGGCAAGCCGATCTCCGCCTGGTTGCCATGCGTCTTGGCAGGACGGCGCAGCGCGCGCAGCCGGCCCTGGTGCTGGCCCAGCTTTACCAGGATCGCATCGCCTGTCTGCAGTTCGTCCAACCGGCGCCAGGCTGGCCCCTCGTTGGTCATGATCTTGACCTTGTGGTTCAGCGTGCCGGTCAGCGTAAGCCCCTCGCTCGTGGCCACGGTCAGCACCGGCTGCACGCCGTTGTTGTAGCCGCGCGGGGATGGCCGGTCGCCATCGTCCGTAGGCACGCTAAGGCTGTGCTCTTGCCAGCCGGGCTGGCTCTCGTCGACGAGCTCATCCAGGCGCAGCAGGCCGTTGCTGGTGAACACCAAGGTGTCCGGCGTCAAGCATCCGCCCTGAGCAATCTCACCAAACGCTGCGTCGTAGACGCGCAGAAAGCCCACCGGCCCGCTGGCCACGCCCGCGCTGCTGTTGACCGGATCGCTCTTGGGGCGCAGCCGGCTGAAGCTGAAGCCGTTGCCGCCGCCGGTCTGCTGGATCAGCGCCGCGTTGCGCAGGGTGTTGAAAATGCCCTCGGCCGAGTCCTTGCCCATGTCGTCGTCGATGGCCAGGACGAAACAGGCAGCGAGCTGGCCCAGCGGCGTGCCCGCGCCGGTAAAGGTGGGCGAGTTGGGAAAGAAGCGCAGCTCGGTCAGCAGGTCGTAGAACTGCTCGGCCGCGGCCTGATACTCGGCCTCACTGCCGTAGGCCCGTTCCGGCAGGGCTACATTGCTGGCTACGCGCCAGAACATCTGCTGCACCGTCTCGGCCGGCTTGCCGTCCAGCCCCTTGCGCAGATAGCGCCGGCGCAACACTTCCAGGCCGTTCTCGCTGATGCGGCCCAGACTATCTTGTAGTGAAGGCGGTAAAGTCACAGCCTCTTGCACGGTCAACGACACACTGCTCATCGCAAATCCTCCACCAAGGGTGATATTGAAAACCAACTTGCAGCCGGGTTGCGCCAACGAATCGGCAATCCCACCGCAACCGGCTATGATTACGACATTGCATCATGCCGTATTCACCGAATTGTGTTGAAAGCGCCAGCGAAAAAAAAGAGACTAACGCACCGGCTCGTAGATAAAGCGCCGCCCGCCGCCGTCGATGATCTCTTCGCCCACCCGGTAGAGCAGGCCCCGGCGCTCCAACTCCTTCAGCCGATTGCTCTTGGTGCTGGGGGAGAGGGTGTCGGGCAGGTCCTGGGCGCTGATCTGGCCGCGGGCCACAGCCAGGTTGTAGGTCAGCAGCAGCGCCGGGCTGAGGCTGCCCAAGACGCTGGCGTTGCCCTGGCCGTCAACCTGCACACAGGTCAGGCCATGCAGCGACACGGCCGCAGCAATGCTCTCGCTGACGCTGTGGCTGGGCCGGCGCACCACCACGAATCTGGGGGTCTTGGCCCGTTGTGACGCCTTGAGCAGGCTGGCCACCACCTCGTCGGCCCACGAATAGTCCATGAACTGAACCTGGCCCAGATCCAGCACCAACATGCTGTTGGCCGGCATTGCCTTCAGCCTGATCAGCAGATCGTCCTTGGTCTGGTTGTCCCGGCCGCCCAGGATCGGACCCGACAACTCAACTTGCTCCTCGTGAAGTGGCATCATGCTCCACCAAAGTCGTAGGATGTGCGGGGCGGATGAGGGTTGATGACTGCCAGGCGCCTGATGCTTCACGCCCGTTCGTGAAGCTCACAGCAGCCGGCAGCGGTCCTAGCGTTGGCTGAAACTGATGCCTACCTGGGTGCCGGGGAACCATGCTCCGTCCAGACTGCGCGGCTGGTGCTCAGCGCTAACCTGCAGCCGTTGGTCGCCGGAGCGGATGGCTAGCCTGCCGCCATAGCGGCGTACCACAGCGTAGATGCTGCGCAGGCCGACTCCGCCGCCGCTGGCCCGGCTGCTCAGGCCGCCCAGCGCCTGCTGGATGGCGTCGCCGTGCCGCCAGTGGGCCGCCTCCGGGTAGCGATGGGCCAGGCTTGCCCGGATGCCAACCCCAGCATCGGCCACGGCCAGCGCCACATAGCGCCTGCCCTGCCGGTCCTGTCCGAGCTGCGCCACGACCAACCCGTCGGCCTGGCTGTGATCGACCACGTTGTAGCACAGCTCAGAGACGACTTTGCTGGCATCCAACACATCGCCCGGATCGAAGCCCAGGCGCTGCTGCGCCAGGTTCACCAGGTAAGCCAGCACAGCCTGTACGTCGGACCTGTTGCGCACAAGGCTCAACGGCATTGTGCCGCTGCGTTCATCGCGCTGCCCGTGGGCCGGCACGTTGCGCACCTCAGACCACTGCCTGAGCACGGCCGCAAGGCCGGTCTGCACCACGGTTAATTGCGCCCGACGGCTGGAAGGTAGCACCAGAATGAGACGCTGCTGGCGTTCAGCCAGGTGGCGAGCTACCAAACAAAGACAGGCTGCGCCGTAAGGATCGAGGAACGTGGCGGCCTGCAGATCGATGGTGACCTCTTCGTGCTTGGTTTCGTGGACACCGGCCAAGCGAGCCATCAATCGGTCACAGGATGCAGCGTTCAGCCCGTCTCCCGCTCCAAGCACCAGACGCATGGCTCACCTAAGCTGGCGTTAGCATGCGGCTGATATGTTCCTGCAACCCTTCCAGGTCGCTCAGCTGCAGGTACACCATCGCAAAGCGGATGTAGGCCATCGGGTCCAGACGTTTCAGGTGCTCCAACACCATGCTGCCCACGAAACTGCTCTTGACCTCCGATCGCCCCAGGGCAGACAGTTCGTCTTCGATCGAGTCTACCATATCCTCGATGGCGGCCTGGGGGATGGGGCGCTTGGCGCAAGAGGTCAGTACGCCATGCATCAGCTTCTGGCGGTCATAGGGCTCACGCCGTCCGTCGCTTTTCAGTATGATCAGCGAAGCGGCTACGTGCTCATAGGTGGTAAATCGCTTACTGCAGACCTCACAGGCGCGCCGGCGGCGAATGCCGTCGCCAGTAGCGCGGGTATCGATGACACGCGAGCGGTCTTCTCCGCAATGAGGACATTTCATCTAGACTCCACGAGGTTGCATGATCCCAATGCAGCGTGTCAACCAGCCTCCCTGACAGACGCATCGCGCGCGGCCTAGATAGGGAAATTCGGCGCCAAAAGTAGCGGCGCCTGCCAGCTTACTGCGTTATCTAGTGGTAATTGCCACAAAACATACTATATGTTGTAGCTCAACAGCGAGGGGGATTCTACCACAGTTCTCCCGACTTGGCAAGGGGTGGTCGGCTAACTTATCCTGTGGCGAGGAATTTTAAGGTTAGAATTTTGTGCTAACTGTGGACGAGTCTCTATGGGAATCGTTGAATCCCCGGCAAAACGAAAACGCCGTTCTCGACCGAAAACGGCGGCGGACCACCTTGTCTGCGAAGCGCGGCTTCCGGGCAGGCCGAAAAAGCGCACTCCATCCAAAGGGATGGGGAACGGAATGGCCAGTTCTGAAGGCGCCCAAGTCAACAGCTACTACCGGCCTGGCCAGCCAGGCCGGTAGTAGCTCGGCGACAATGGGAAGCGGCGCTTTGACAGCACTCAGGCTTGCTGGCGCTTGCGCAGGAAGGCCGGGATCTCCAGGTCGTCCGGGTTGTAGGTGCGCACCGGGAAGGGCACA
>JBFYTD010000115.1:0-6453 GCA_041300885.1 Anaerolineae bacterium
GCGCCCGACTGGGTGATCACGCCGGTGGGCCACGGCACGATGCTGCTGGGGCTGTACAACGGCTTCGACTACCTGCGGAGGGCCGGCGTGATCCAGCGGCTGCCCCACATCGTCGGCGTGCAGGCAGCGGCCGTGGCCCCGCTGGCGGCGGCGATGAAGCGGCTACCTGCCAGCCTGCCCCAGGTTGAAGCCGGCCATACGCTGGCAGACGGCATTGCGATCGTTCAGCCGCTGCGCTGGCGGCAGATTCTCGCTGCAGTGCGCACCACGGGCGGCCAGATCGTCACCGTGGCCGAGGACGAGATCAAGCAAGCTGTGCTGGACTGGGCGCGGCGCGGGATTCTGATGGAACCCACGTCGGCCACAGCGCTCGCCGCCTACGCAGCGTTGAGTCGCAACGGACTTTTCGAACGCTCAACCACCGTGGTCGCGCCGATCACAGGCTCCGGAGTCAAATCCGCAACGCAGATTCTGATCTAGAACTTGACGAAACCCAAGGCGTCAGGTATACTTGCAACGGAATAGGCGATTCGGATCAGTACGGTATTTGTAATCTGTGCCGCATCATTCTGTCGGAGTAGGGAAGGGCTGTCCCTGTGGCTACACGTCTTCCTGTTTTCCGTCGCTACCCCATCACCGACGCTGGCAGTCTCCTGGCTCCTTTGGATTGTTCACTTGTTCGTGTTTACCCCAGATGGCATTCTGTCTTTCGAAGGCAGATATGAGGAGAGTTTTTCAACATAAGCCCGACGCAATGAACGCGTCAAACCCATTGCACACATTAGGAGGTGCGTACCATGCGATTCTTCCAGGTTGTGGTTCTAACGGTGATTGCGGCACTGTTGTTGAGCGCTTGTGGCGCGGCAACGGTTCCGACCACGGACGAGACGACGGACAGCGGCCAGCGCTTTCTCATCTCCTTGCCGCGACTGGTTGTCGATGTCGACGAGCAGGGCCAGGCTTCGGTCAATGGATTGAGCATCGACGCGGTCAACCAGATCATTCCTGGAGCTCCGCTGCCGGATATGGCCGTCAATCCTTTCTACGTTGATTGGATGACCAACACCAACATGCAGCATTTGGAGTTCGCCAGCACTGACAAGGGTGTTTTCGTCTTTGCCAACGGCGAGCCGCTGCCCTATCTGGCGTGGGATGGCGACTCTCTGACCAACCTGGGCACCGTAGCCGGTATTGCTAACCTGCCTTACGGTAACCTGATCAGCAAGCTGGTGCCGATCGTGCAGCGCACAGGCCTCAACATCGTCATGCGCTTCCCCATGCAGGAGGGCGCTGCCCCAGTAGCAGTCCGTGATCCCAGTATCGCGCCCGAGGCGATGGCGCCGGTCGTCGAAGAAGTTGCGCCGTCTTTCGTCACCCGCATCGACGTCAATTACGATGCTAACGGCGTACCCACCATTGCCGGTATCAGTAGCCGTGACCTGGCAGAGGCAGGTGTGTTCCTTCCCATCGAGTTGACGCCTGAGATGCTGGCCCAGCTTAAGGGCAACGGCGTCGAGGAAATTCGCTTCGTCACCGGCCCCAACGGCGTTACCATCACTGTCAACGGCGAGGCTCTGCCGCAAGTGGCATGGAACAGCGCTCTGTTGTCCAATGGCGCCGACCTGTACGCCCAAATGAACCCGGACAGCCCGTACATTGCCCTGGCCAAGCTCCTGCTGCCGGAGATGTCCAACCTGGACATCGACCTGCGCATGACCCTGGAATAACAGGGCTAACGTCCCTGTTCAGAAGGAGTGAGGATCGTGAAAAGTCGCTATCAGGGGCTGCGCGGTTTTGGAACGTTAGCTCTGATCATCGCCTGGATCCTGTTGATCCTGGGCATCCTGGCCGGCATCGGCTCTTGGCTGGGAATCAACGCGTTGACTGCGGCCTTGGACGTGCCTAACGCTGGCTGGTCGATCTTTACGGCTGTACCTGGGCTTCTCTTCGGCTTCCTGGGCTTCATCCAGTTCTACATCATCGGCAAGGTTCTGCACCTGCTGGTGGACCTGGATGACACCACGCTGAACGTTCAGGAGAAGGTGCAATCGCCGGCAGGGTCGGCTGCTTCAGTGGACGCAGGCGCCGAGATCTCGGGCGAACTGAAGCGCCAGGCCAAGCTGATCGCTTCCAACCTGGAGGCGACCCAGAGCCTGCAGCAGCAAATCGGCTCGCTTCAAGCCAGGTCCGGTGGCCTGCCGTCCCCAGTGGCGCCGGCAGCAGCAGCCGTCGTGACAGTGGTCGAAGAAACTGCCAGCTAGCCGCCGAATAGGCCAGCATAAACCGCAACAACCAACGTCGCAGCGGCTTCGGTTTGCAACCGGACGCCCGCCTTGCGATCAGCGCTGGTTCTGTAGCTTTCCACCGGCAACGTAGTTACCCGGCGAGGCTCTATCCACTTCGGTAGATAGAGCCTCGTTTTTTTGTTCGATGACTTGCAGAATCGATCCCAATCTGGTAGAATGGGCTAATGCATCCGGTCTCCAGAATGGTCTGATCGTGCTCAATCTATCCACTCACGAGGAATCTATGCTCAAACTCAACGGCAAACAATGGGCGTTCATTGCGGCATGTTTTGCTGTCGCCGCCGTCGTTAACTACTTCATCTGGCTCTTCGCCATGGGCAAACCCAGCCAGATTGGCGCCGTCTACCACCTCCTGACCATCCTCAGTCTGGCCTGCGCGTTCATCATTATCGGCGATCGACTTGTCAAGACGAACATCTACAAATAGGCGAGGCGCCGCTTTGACAGGCCGGGCGTCCTGCGCATGGACCGCTAACGAGGCGCCACCCTCATGTCAGCACTGACTCCGCTGGCCTTGCTGGCCTATCTTCTCATGTTCGTGGGCTTGATTGGCAGCGTGCTGCCTCTCGTGCCCGGTCCCATTTTCATCTGGTTGGGTGCGTTGCTGTGGGCCGCCAACGACGGTTTTCAAGCCGTTGGATGGCCCACGCTGCTTTTCCTGGGGGTGCTGACTATTCTGGCCTGGTCCAGCGACCTGTTGCTGACTGCCGTCTTCAGCCGGCGGAGCGGGGCCAGTTGGAAGGCCATCCTGGGCGCGATCCTGGGTGGATTCGTGGGCGGCATCTTTTTCGGCGGATGGATTCCGATCCTTGGCACCTTGGTAGCGACGGTGCTGGGCGCCATCGCCGGCATGGTGGTCATGGAGACCATCGACAAGCGCGATCTGCGCGTGGCGATCCACGCCACACGGGGCTACGTAGTGGGTGTGTTGGCCTCCAGTGCATTGGAGGCTGCGCTGGCGCTGGTGATGATCCTGATCTTCTTCTGGCAGGCGTTTTTGTAGTCAGACCATCCGGCTCAGCCGACAGCGCCCCAACAACAAAGACGGTGGCTGCTTCAGCGCCATTGCTGAAGCAGCCACCGTCTTTGTCTGCCTGTACCCCCAGCTGGACTCGAACCAGCGCACCCGGCTCCGGAGGCCGGCGCTCTATCCTCTGAGCTATGGGGGCAAGTACGAAAAGAGTGTACCACAACTACTGCCGGCTGGCAAGCTGACGAGTTTTGCTGACGACATGAATGCGGTTATAATAGCCAAAACAGCCGCCAGACCGACGCAGCTCACCAGCGCCTCCTATGAAACCAACATCGAACACCACGACTGCCTTGCTTTGGGCCTTGTCCATCCTTTTGATCCTGGCCGGCGCCAGCCTGGCTCTGCTGGGTTGGCAGCAGGGTGGCGTGTCGGGACAGGCCAACCCGGCCTTCGTACCAGGGCTTGTCGCCCAAGCGCTTGATCCCACCCGTGAGAACACGCAAGGCCCCAGCCCGCTGGCAACGCCAGCCGATTCCACTCAGCCCGCGCCTGGGAGCAGCGCCGCTCTGCCGCTGGCAACGCCGCCCGCCTTGGCCGTTGCCCTGCCCGACCCTCTACCGCCCGCCCTGGCCGATCCAATCCTGCGCTGGATTGCCCAGCAGCCAGGCGCGCGGGTCATCACCGACACAGAACAGGCCGACATCTGGATCAACCTGGAGCCGGACGGCGATCTGCTGGCCGAGCACATCTACGTGCCGGTGGGACGCTTTGCCACGCTGAGCGACGACATCTCAGCCGTAGATCTGCTGGCCCAGTGGTTGGGCGCGCCAGGTCCTGGCATGGCGCCGCTGGCCGTCGATGCCGATGCCTTTGCCGGGCTAAGCTTGCTATGGGGGCCGCCGGCCCAGGTGGAGCTACTGCCAGATACCGCCGCCGTGGCAGCCGCGCTGGAGCCATACCCGGCTCGCCTGGGCGTGCTGCCGTTCGACCGGTTGGCGCCTCAGGTCAAGGCGTTGACCATGAGCGGCCTGGATCCCACAGATAATGGCTTCGACAGCAGCGAGTATCCCCTGGCCGTGCGCTTCTATCTGAACGCCAAGCCCAATGCGCAGCAGGCGGCGGCCGAATTGCTTGAAGCAGTGCGTCAAGCCGGCCAACAGACCAATCGCGATCCCGGCAAGCTTACTGTGCTTGCCATGACGGGCGTGACCGCTATGGCCCGCATGACCGCGCTGCGCATGGAGCAGAATGGCTACGACTATCCGGCGGCCGAGGTAGGACCGATCCTATCGAAGGCCGACATTACACACATCAGCAATGAAATCCCCTTCATGGAGGGCTGTCAGGTCAACCCCAGCGAAAACAACCTGTTGCTGTGCTCCAAGCCAGAGTATTTGGAAGCGCTGCGGGCGGTGGGCGTAGACATCGTCGGCCTGACCGGCAATCACCTCAACGACTTCGGCAAGGACGCCAACCTGTGGTCCTTACAGTTTTATCAGGACGAAAACCTGCCGACCTACGGCGGCGGCGCCAACTTGGAGGAGTCGCTGCAGCCGTTGCTGGTCGAGCACAACGGCAACCGGCTGGTCTTCCTGGGCGCCAACCAATTCGGACCGGACTTCGCCTGGGCCGACACGGACTGGCCGGGCTCGACGCCTTACGACCAGACTCAGATGAGCCAGGCCATCGCCGACGCGCGCAGCGCCTTGGGAGCCGACCTGGTGCTGGCCGAAATGCAATGGGAGGAAAGCTACGACACCCTGCCGATCCAGTCGCAGGTGCAGGGGCTGCGCGCGCTTAGCAGCGCGGGCGCGGACATCGTCACCGGCGTCCAGTCGCACGTGCCGCAGGCCGTCGAGTTCGGCGAGGGCGGCATGATCCTGTACGGCCTGGGCAACTTCTTCTTCGACCAGATGTGGAGCCAGGCGACGCGCGAGGGTCTGATCCCGCGCCACACGATCTACGACGGCCGGCACCTGAGCACCAAGCTGATGACCACTGTGCTCGAGGACTTCGCCCAGCCGCGCTGGGCCACAGAAGCTGAGCGCCAGTCACTGCTGCGGCGCGTCTTCACCGCCAGCGGCTGGTGACGCGACGGCCCGCGCTTTTCGAGACACAGGGGAGCATTTGACGTAGAACAATCCGCCGGATTGTGCAGACGCAATCCGGCGGATTGCGTTACGGTCAGCCAGTGCTTTGTTTCGCCCATCTATGCCGCCGCGCCTGCCCTGCGTGAAACCTCTCCGCTAGTGAACTCGTAACTCCATAAGCAGGGGCTTGATGTCACAGGCTTCCTATGGCATAATTGTGCTACCACCCGTCCTGTTGAGGAGAACCTGTCTTGCTCAAACGTCTGCTAAACCGCGCCGAAGAAGATCTCTTACAAGCCGAACGCAATCTCTTGCAACAGCTAGCCGTCAATCTGGTACGGCTTGAGGCCAGCAAAGAAGACCAAAGCCGGCTGGAGCAGACGCGCCTGCAACTAGATGAGCTGTTCCTGCTGGTCGTGGTGGGCGAGTTCAACGCAGGCAAGTCGGCCTTCATCAACGCGCTGCTAGGGCAGAGCCTGTTGGAGGAGGGGGCGCTGCCCACCACGGTGCGCGTGCATCGCATCCACTACGGCGAGCAGATCAGCCGCACGCTGGATGAAGCTGATCTGGAGGTCATCAGTGCGCCGGTGGACTGGCTGCGGGAGATCAACATCGTCGACACCCCCGGCACCAACGCCGTCATCCAGCGCCATCAGGAGATCACTGAGGATTTCGTGCCGCGCTCCGACCTGGTACTGTTCGTCACCAGCGCCGACCGCCCGTTCTCCGAGAGCGAGCGGCTGTTCATGGAGCGCATCCGCGAGTGGGGCAAGAAAGTGGTGATCGTCGTTAACAAGGTGGAC
Organism: Anaerolineae bacterium; assembly: GCA_041300885.1. Lineage (GTDB taxonomy): Bacteria > Chloroflexota > Anaerolineae > JAAEKA01 > JAAEKA01 > JAAEKA01. The sequence continues at coordinate 6,173 of JBFYTD010000115.1, forward strand.
ATCTTGCGCGAGGAGGATGTGACCAGGGTGCGCGACTTCGTCGCCGAAAACGCCGTCAAGCTGCTGGGCGTCGAGCCGCAAATCTTCCTTGTCTCCGCCAAGCAAGCCCAGCGCGCCAAATTCGCCAACCAATCCACCAATCTACCAACTTCCCAATCACCCAATCAACCAACCATCCTCGAACTCTGGTCCGCCAGCCGTTTCGAGCCGCTGGAGCGCTACATCCTGGACACGCTGGACGAGCAGGAGCGGCTGCGGCTGAAGCTGCTCAGCCCGCTGGG
>JBFYTD010000116.1:0-6434 GCA_041300885.1 Anaerolineae bacterium
TCTGCGCAGAGGATAGTATCTTGCCGCAGAGGCTGGCCTGCCAGCAACAGGTCTCCCCGCAGCCGGTGAGCCTCTGCTTCAAAGACATAGACCCCGGTTTGGTCCATCCAGGCCATCGCCTCGTCCAGCGCTTCCAGTCCAGCTTCCGTTTGGCCGGTCCGGATGCACCCCTGGGCCAAAAGGGCGAGCTGCGCAGCGTGGCTGATGGCGCCGCCCATTCCCTGAACGTCGCTGATCCCCCGGCGTATGCGCTGCAGGCTGGCTACATCTGGTTTGTGCTCGATGGTTTCTCGACCGGCCAGCAGTTCGGCCAGCGACTCGAAGACTGGGCCAGCCCGCCTCAGCGTGCGCAGCGCTTCTATCTGTTGCTGGGCAGCTGTGGCATTGCGGCCTATCAGGAAGAGGTACAGGCCGGCCGCACTGTGGGCATAGGCCAGCGTGACGGGGTCCTCCTCGACGTGCGCTTCCCCCAGCGCCTCCTGCAGCCGCTGGACAGCCTGGTCTGGATAGCCCAACAGCCACAGCACTGCGCAATGCCAGATCATGCTCATGACGCCGGCATGAAATCCAAAGAGCACATGAAGGGGGTGTTGGCTGCTGCGCACATAGCAGGCCAGCGCGCGATCCAGATGCTCGCGGGCCACCATCGTATCTGCCTGCAACCAGCGCGCACCCCCTATGAAGCAGTGGGCTAACAGGAGTTGGTCCGGGTCCTGGTTCTGCTCAGCCAGGCTGAGAAGCTGTTCCCCCAGCTCAAGGGTACGCGCGGGCTCTGCCGACCACAAAGAGAAATAGGCCACGGCGGCCAGCGCAGTGGCCCGTTCCGGGCTGTCCCGCAGCACTGCCTGTTGGGACAGCAGGTAGGCCCGATCCAGAGCGTCGACCCGCTCAGACGCCCAGAAGCCGCGAGCCAGCGAGAGGGGCGATATGACGGCCAACTGTAAGTCGAGCTTCTGTTTTGCCCGCTCAACTGAATCGGGCAGGGGTTCCAGCAAAGCCAGGCCGCGGGTGAAGTGGTTAATGGCATCTTCGTGGGCTGCCAGTTGCGCCGCCTTTCTGCCGGCCTGCAGATGGTACGCTGCGGCCCGGTCAGCCAGCCCGGCCATCTCGAAGTGCCAGGCCAACCGCGACGCTTGCTCCTGTCGTTCCTGCGGCGTCTCGCCCAGCAGAGATTCCAACGCCATGCCCATCGCCTCGTGCAGATGTGCTCGCCGCACGGGGTCCATATGATCGTAGAGATAGCGCTGGAAGAGATTGTGGCGGAAGCGGTAGCGTGAGATCTTGCGCGCGCCCAGGCGCCGGATGCTGACGGCGCTCACCAACCGCTGCCGCTCGCCCAGGTCGTTGCTCAGGCATTGGATCACCGCCGGCTCGTCGACGTTCATGGCGTGTGCCACTGCCTCGGCTGTGAACTCCTCGCCTTCGACGCTGGCTGCCAATAGCATGGCGCGGCAGCGATCCGGCAGCCGGCCGATACGCTCGCCAATGGCGGCCTCCACCCGCGTTGGCAGCCGTTCCCAGTGCAGCGCCGGCCCTTCCGTCCAGCGTCCTTGCGCGTCGTGCACCAACTCCCCGCGCTCTTCCATGCCCCGCAACAGCTCCACCGTGAAAAGCGGGTGTCCCTCGGTGCGGCGAACCAACTCCTCGCGGAACGCAACGTCCAGGCGATTGGGTTCGCTGTCCAGCAGGGCATCCACGAAGGACCGGCCTTCGCACGCGTCCAGGTCGATGAGATCCCAGCCTGAGATGCGCTGCAGCTCTTGGATGACCAGGGTCAGGGGGTGCCGCTCCCGTTCCGAGGGCGCGAGGAGCGCATCGGGCCGGTAGGCCGCCGCCACCAGGATGGGGCTGGCTGCCAGGCGCCGGCCGAGGTGAAAAAGCAGGCTGATGGAGCCGGCGTCGGCCCACTGCAAATCATCCACCACCAGGACCAGCGGGTGCTGGCGGGCGAGGGTCTGCAGGACGCGGGTCACTTGGGTGAAGATGTCTGCCAACTGCAGCGCCTGGCGGGCGTCCGACCGGTGGCTGGCCGCGCTCTGCACCAGTCGCGCCAGCCTCGTCTGCCAGTCGCTCCGGTGGGCTTGGCCGGCAAAGGCCTGGGCGCGCAGCTCCAGACTGGCGCCCGGCACGAGCGTATCGATCAGATCGGGGCCCTGCGCCACAAACGCCTGCATGGCATCCGGTATGGCCGCCCACAGCCGGCGGGCGTGCTCCGGCGTCAGCCCGGCGCCGGCACGCTTGGGCTCGATATCGCCGGTCAGCAGTTGCAGAATCTCGCGGAAAGGCAGGTAGGGGTCGCTGACGCCGGTGGCGGCATCGCACGCGCCGTTGACCACCAGCAACCCGGCATGGGCTTGCATGGCGCGCCGGGCGAATTCCCCCAGCAAGGCCGTCTTGCCGCTGCCCGCCTCGCCGGTGATGAATACCACACCTCCTGCGCTGGCCAGCGCAGCCGCCAGGGCGCCGTCCAACCGGCTCAACTGGCGCTCGCGGGCAACGACCGGCGGAGCCGGGGAAGATGCGCCGCGTGCGCCGCGTGCGCCGTCCGCCGTTGGCCCTAGTTTCCTTGTTTCCTTGTCTACAGATCCGCCCTTCCGTATCGCCTCGAACAGGGCAACGGTCTCCTCCGCCGGTTCGACGCCGAGTTCTTCGGCCAGGATGCGGTGGCAGGTTTGGAACTGATGTAAGGCTGCATTGCGTTGATCGTCCAGCGCCAGCGTCCGCATCAGCGATCGGTGGGCAACTTCGTTCCAGGGCTCCAGCGCCACCTGTCGCCGGGCATAGACCTGAGCCTGGGAGTAATCGCGCTGCGCTTCGAGCGCAGCGACCAGGCTGGCCAGCGCCGATGCGGCATGCTGTCCGATCTGCTCGCGGCGCAGCAGCAGCCATTCCTCGAAAGGCGCAGCGTCGCCTACCGAGAAGCCTTCCAGGAAGCTGCCCCGATAGAGCGCCAGGGCAGACTGGAGGGCGGCGATGGCAGGCGCTGGCAGGTCTCGGGCGCCGCCCGGCCGGCCGATGGCGCCGGCGATCTGGGTGAGAAGCTGGTTCACGTCCAGCCAGGCAGCGCTGGCCGGGTTGAACCGGATCGTATCGTGGTCAATCAGGAGAAACAGGGGAGCAGCCGTGCGATCTTCCAGGGTCTTGCGCAGGCTGGCCAGCGAATAGCGGAGGTTGCTCAGCGCGTCACGGTCGGTCCGCTCCGGCCACAACAGGCCGGCCAGCGTCTCGCGGCGGTGCGGCCTGTCCGCCTCGACTGCCAGGTAGGCCAGCAGCGCGCGAACCTTGCTGGACTTGAACCCCGTCACGGGGCGGCCATCCAGCTCGACCTGGAAGCCGCCCAACAAGGCAAGGGCGAGGTGCGCCATGACAAGCTCTCTCGTCGGAAGCAGTGACTACTCGGCGGGACAACGGTGACACGCTGACGTTCTCATTATATGGTGATCCTAATTGGTGCACAATTCTGGCATGTTCCAGCCACGTTTTCGCCACGCGTGTGTGTTGTAATGGTGGAGACTGCCACCGTTCTCACCCAAGGAGGTACACCCATGAAGTTGTCAGGCATGACCCAGCCCAGATCGTTGCTCGTCGTTCTGTTGCTTCCGCTAGTCTTTGCGTGCCTGCTGCTTCTGGCGCTGAGCCAGGGCCAGCAGCCGGCCTTTTCCCAGGACCTGCCTGCTTCGCAGCCGGCAGGGGATGTTCTGCTTACGCCAACGCCGACCCCGACGCCTTGTCCATCCGTTCCGCCCACCGGCGCGAGAGCCAGGATCGTCGCCGAGGACGAGATTGGCTTCGTCTACCGGTACAAAGACGAGGCCTATCTGCGTCACAAGACGGTCGATCTCACCGCTCCCACCACCCTGGCCGAAGTGGCGTTCAAGAAGTACAGCGGCATGGACGCCCTCACCAGCGTCTACTGGATCTCCTCCGCCGCGGCCGATGTCAACGGCGACGGGAGGAGAGAGTTGGTTTCGGCCGTCCAGGACAAGAACAAGCGCCTGGGCGTCATTACCAATGGCGCAGCCAATTATGAATGGTACTACGACGCCAGCGCCTGGAAAGGCGATAATGTGGACTGGATCGAGATTGCCGCCGGCAACCTCGATCGCACCGGCGCTGACGAAGAGGTGGTAGTTGCCTTTGGTGACCAAAACAACGACATTCGTCTTGTGGCGCTGGATGGCGATAGCGCGGGCAACATCGGCACCACCTTGAACAACACCTACGGCTATTATTCGGACACCGCGTCCGGCCGGGGAGATGTCGATTACGTGGCCGTTGACGCCGGCGATATGAATGGCGATGGCTACGACGACGAGATCGTTACCGCGTTCCAGGACAGCAACAACGACCTGCAGGTCTTGATCCTGCGCCGAGATACGGCGGCGACGAATTCCATGCGCCTGCTGTGGAGCAAGTCGTGGACCGACTACAGCCGGGGCGACGTGGCCAAAGATAGCAGTGGCGCCTGGCGGAACAAGCGCCCCATTGCTGTGGCCGTCGGCGATGTAGATGGCGACATGCGCGACGAAGTGGTTCTGGCCTATCGGGTTGGCGACAGCCAAAACGGCAATCTCCAGTTGCTTGTCCTGAAGTTCAAGTCGCAAAACACGAGCTACACGACGCTGGACATGGACGACACGGTGTGGGCAGCGTACAATCTGCCGGACAAGTATCGCCAGGCCGGCACGTCGGTTTCCCTGGCCACCGGCGACGTGGACAACGACGGCGTCGACGAAATCGCATTCGGCTACAACAGCACCGAAGAGGACCTCTGCAGCAGCATGGGCGGATCGTATGTCTGCAACATCCGGTGGCAGCAACACCTGGTGGCCTACGAGTACGTTCCATTTGCGGCGCCGGAGCACCCGTCGTATTGCGGCGCTTCCAACGCGCTTCCGTGTCTGCACAAGCGCTCTGGCCAGTGGAATGGCGCGGTGGACTACGTCAGCGGCGGCGACGACACCGATGGGCAGAACCTGGTGGTGGTCGCCATGGATGATCTAGACCAGGATGGCATGGAGGAGATCGTTCTGGCGCACGGGGTTGATGCCACCGGCTATGCCGAACTGCTGGCCTTCAACGCCGAGAGCGGCCTGAGCAGCTTCGCTACCTTCGGCGGCGCGGCCGCAGCCGGCGAAATCGCCAATGACTTTTGGCTGACCATGGGCGACACCAACGGAGACAGCAAGTACGCCACGTATACCGGTGCGTGTTACGCCAAGGCGGAGGCGCACGTGATGGCTGTCATCCACGCCCCGCCCCACGGGCCGGACACCGGTTGCAACTGGACCAACCCGCTGAGTCCTGGCTGCGCATGGGGTGAGAACTACACGGAGGCCGTCGCCACGTTTGGCAGGGATGTGGGGTCGGGAGAGGGATCCGCGACAGGCACGACGACGACCATTGGCGGCGAGGTTTCTCTGGAATTCAAGGTCAAGGAGATCGGCCCGTCCTTTACCTACGAGTGGGAGAAATCCACCTCGGTCGAGCGTTCGCAGGCCACGACTTACGTCGAAGGGTCGAAGTTCTCGACCCGTCCGGCCTACCTGTACTACGACGAGGCCAGCGACTCCGGGCTGGACATAGTCAAGACCGACTACGACTGCTATGAGTACCACGAGGCCACCTATGGTGACATGGACGTCTGCATACCGCTGGTCTCCGGCGAAGCGCCCTTCTCGCTGGATTGGTGGTATACCCACGCTATTACCATGTACGCCGACTCGTGGGTGCCGGTGGGCATCAACCTGGCGCAGCGTTCCCCCAGCCTGGCGGCCAGCCAGGCCAGTGAGTACACCACCTCCAGCCCCGCCAGCCGAGTTGTGGACGGCAACGTGGACGGCAACTGGGGCGCGGGATCGGTCTCGCACACCGGCAACACCCAGAATGCCTGGTGGCAGGTAGACCTGGGAGCCGCGCAGGAGATCCACGCCGTGCAGATCTGGAACCGGACGGACTGCTGCACCACCCGGCTGAGCAATTTCTACCTGTTCATCTCCGAGGAGCCCTTCACCTCCAACGACCCGGCCGTCCTGGCTGCCAGTTCTGACGTCTGGCACCACTACGTGCCTGGCCCAGCCGGCCGGACCACGACCATCCCCACTGAAAGTGAATACGGCCGGTACGTGCGCGTGCAGTTGGATCACCAGGACTACCTGAACCTGGCTGAAGTGCAGGTGTGGGGCACACCTGGTGAGCCAAAAGACTGGCCCAGAGCCAGGCCGGCCAGCGTCAACAACAACCAGTCGTTCACGCTGACCTGGCCGGGCGGCGCCACGCAGTCCGTACCCGGGCAGTTGCTGCATACCTGGCAAAGCCCGACCTACAAGTGGGCTGCGAAGGGATCCAGCGCTTCGGAATTCAGCATCGGCGTCACCCAGGAGGGCGAGACGATAACTTCCGGCAGCACGGCTAGCACGACGTCGGCCGGCATG
>JBFYTD010000117.1:0-9229 GCA_041300885.1 Anaerolineae bacterium
CAGGGCGCGTGCCTGGCCAGCGAGTTCATGGCCCGCAATGCCCGCCGCTATGGCGGCCTGCTGGCCTTCAGCGGCGGCTTGATTGGACCACCCGGCACGCCGCGCGCCTACGCCGGCGACCTGGACGGCACGCCGGTGTTCCTGGGCTGCAGCGACGTCGATGCTCATATCCCCAAAGCGCGCGTGGAGGAAACCGCGGCCGTGCTGCAAGGTATGGGCGCGATCGTGACCCTGCGCCTCTATCCCGGCCTGGGCCACACCATCAACGGCGACGAGATCGCCCACGCCCGCGCCCTGCTGCGCACGGTGCTTCCCCCTGGATAAGCAGTGAGTTGGGCGGAGTTAGCCACGAATATCGCATGCCGAGGGCGGGGCCACGGCCCATGAAAACCTGGCTGGCTCGGTCGGAGACCGGCCAGAGCGGCTATTTTCAGGACAATTTCGCGTGCAGCGGGCGGCGCCACGGCCCATGAAAACGTAGCTGGCTCGGTCGGAGACCGACCAGAGCGCTATTTTCAGGACAATTGCACGAGCTAGACGAATGGGACAGAGCACTGCTGTCATGATCTCAAGGGCGTCCCGCCCGGCTCCGGCGGCCAACCCGCACCTAACCCGGCGAAACACCTGGCGATCGTTCAATGCACGATGATTCTGACCTCTGCAGAATTCGTGAAAATCGCGCAATTCGCGGCAGGAACTCAGGGGGCTACGGCTCGGCGAGCAGGAGCAGCGCGAGCAGCGCGGCGCGCTCGGGGAGGCGGTCGACGAGAACGTGCTCGTGGATCGCGTGCGCGCCGTCGCCGATGGGGCCGAGGCCGTCCAGGGTGGCGGTGAACTGGCTGGTGGTGTTGCCGTCGGATGCACCGCCCACAGCGACCGACTCTAGTTCCAGCCCCAGCAGCCGACCGGCGTCCTGGGCCTGCTGCCACAGCCGCTGGTTGCGTTCAGTGGGCTCCAGCGGCAGCGAGGCGCTGACCCGCTCCACCGTGACGACTGCGCCCGGCAGCGTAGCCCGCAGGCCGAGAATAGCCGCGCTGATGCGTTCAGCGTCGGCCACGGTGGGCACGCGCACGTCCACCACCGCCTGCGCCTCGTGGGCCACCACGTTGGGCCGCGTGCCGCCGCTGATCTGCCCCACGTTGACGCTGACCCCCCGTTCCCAGTCGTTGAGGGCATGAAGCTGCTGAATCACGTGCGCCAGCTCCAGGATCGCGCTGACGCCCTCCTGCGGGGCCAGGCCAGCATGGGCCGCTTTGCCCTGCACCAGCACGTCGAAGCGCAGCACCCCTTTGCGCGCGGTCTTGAGCTTGCCCTGCGGCCCGAAGCCCGGCTCCAGCACGAAGACTCGCTGCACGGCCTGGGCCAGCCGTTGGATGTGGCGCGTCGACTCGGGGCTGCCGATCTCCTCGTCGGAGTTGACCAGCACCACAGGGGTCACAGCCGGTTGCAGACCCAGCGCGTGCAGCGCCTGCAGGGCATAGACCATCACCACCAGACCGCCCTTCATGTCGAACACCCCAGGGCCGGACAGCCGGTTGCCATCGCGCGTGACGGGCATGGTCGCCAGCGTGCCGTGCGGCCAGACCGTGTCGCTGTGGCCCAGCAGCAGTTGAAGCGGAGCAGCCTGCCAGCGGGCCAGTGGCCGGGCAAAGAGCACGCCGCCCGTGCGCCGGCCCGGTAGCCGCCGCACCCGGTAGCCAAGTGCATCCAACCGCTGGGCCAGCAGATCGAAGACTGGCTGCTGCGCCGCCGCATCCGTCGAGGGCGACTCGATCAGAGACAGGCGGCGCAGCAGGTCAGCCATTGGCTCCTGCTGTTCACGCAGGCAAGCCAGCAAGCGCTCGGCAACGGGAGTTGTCATAGTAATCCAGGCGCTTGGGAAACCACCGCCTCAGCCGTTGCGGCGATTTCCGAAGCCGGTCATGCGATCAGGGTGTGTAGATGAAGGTATTGAAGATGCGATCCAACGCATCGAGATCGGCGTCGCCAACTACCTGCACCTGCACCACCGCCATATAACTGCCGTCTTCCGGCTTGGCTGCGATCACCACGAACGAAGAGCCGGCATCGCCGCAATTTGTCCACAGGTCATAGAATCCGGTGTAGACGCCATCGGTGTAGTCCGACCGGCTGTCGTAGGTGCAGCTCTCGCTGAAGTCGGTGGAGTCCAGGTACTCCTCGACTGTCATGGTGAGCTGTTCGCTGACCCCAAAGAAGGCGCCTGGGACCTCCCAGGTATTGGTGAAGCCCTCCAGATCAGGTGACGCTGCCAACGCTGGCCCGATTTCCTCGTCGTTTTGAGTCCAGGCGCTGCCGTTGATGTCGCTCCACTCCACCGGGACATCCATGGTCAACGTACCTGTGTCGTCAGAAATGCTGACGTAGTCGGTGTAGCTTTCGGTTGCGCCCTCCTCGGTAGTCGTCGCCTCGTTGGACAACTCCTGAGCGAACGAGAAAGCCTGCTGCAACGCAGTGCCGTTCAGCTCGCCTTCCAGCACCTCTTCGGTGCCAAAGCGCAGCACCTCGATGGCCATCACGTCCTCTGGCGCGCGGCTGCGCAGGATGTCGCAGTAGTCGGCCAGCGTACCGTCGGTGGCCAGCACCAGACCTTCCAGCTCGGTGATGATATCGCCTGGCTCGACGCCGGTGCGGCTGGCCGGTGAGCCGGACTCCACCGAGGAGACCCAGATGCCCGATAGCCCTTCGCCGTCGTTGATGGCCGTGCCGTTGACGCCGATGGCCAGCACGTCCTGGCGCTCGCGCAGTTGCTCGATGACCGGCAGCGCCTGCGCCTGGGCGATGGCAAAGAACTGGCCGGCCTCGCTGTCGCCGGCGTAGTTGACCGCCACCACCTTGCCGTCGCCTGTCACCAGCGGCCCGCCCGAATTGCCGGGGTTGATGGTCGCGTCGTGTTCGATCACCCGGTCCACCGAGGCCCAGTCCGTATCGCCGTTGGCGCGCGCTTTGGAAACGATGCCGCGGGTCAGGGTGAACTCCGGATCGCCCAGCGGGAAGCCGGCCGCGTAGACGTCCAAGCCAACGTTGACGGCGTCCTCGTACCACAGCAAGTAAGGATAGCCGTCGCCCTCGATATCGATCACGGCCAGGTCGGCGCACTCGGAGACGCCCAGGATGCGGGCGTTGCGCGGCTGGCTCTCGCCGCCCACGTAGACCTTGAGCAACGCAGCGCCCGTGACCACGTGGTTGTTGGTCACGGCGATGCCGCTGGGGTCGATGATGAAGCCAGAGCCGCTGCCGGCCGAGTTGTACTGCGTGCCGAACTGCGGATCCTCGAAGGTGCCTTGCGACACGATTTGAACAGTCGCCGACTTGACCCCCGGCAGCGAATCGACGGCCAGGAGGGCCACCGGATCAGGCGTGGGCGTGGGCGTCGCCGGCGGCTCGGTCGGCGCTTCGGTCGGCGCCTGCGCCACGGCGCCTTCCACGGTGAAGTCCAGCGTGCGGTCCAGCTTGTCGTTCAGGTAGAGATCGACTTTGTAGCTGCCGGCCGGCCAGGGATTGTCGTTTTGCAGGTCGAAGGTGAGCGTCGCGCTGCCGCTGGTCAGCTCAGCCTCGTCCAAAACGGTGTTGGCGTCGGCGCCCTCCGCCTCGACGGCCGTCCACACGGCCTTGACCTTGGTGTCATCCGGCGCGTTGGCAAGTCCCACGAGGAGGTAAAACACATCTTCGGGGGCGAACGTGCTGGTTTTCTGGGCGCCGGCCTCATCGGTGCTCAACTGGGCGCTGGCGATGTTGGCGGTGCTGACGCTGATCTCGCCGCCGCCACAGGCAGCGAGCCAAAGAGCCATACTCAACAAGACGAGACGATACAACAGCGATGGTTTCATTCTACGGTTCTCCTTCACGACAGCGGCGTGGCCGATGGACGCCAACAGCAGGCAAGAGCCTGGCTCAGTCCTCAAAGCACAACGATTGGCGGCGACGACGATCGGGGCTGGGTTTTCAGGTGTTGTCCTCGGCGGTAGGGGCAGATTCTAACCCCACCTTGCGCTTTTGTCAATCCACAAACGGGCGGCAAGTTGCCAGGACAGCAAAATCATGCTACCTTTGCTCTCATCTTACCAAAACAGGTTGCCGAACCAGGCGCGACCGAGTTGAATGGCCTGCCTGGCGGCTTCTCGTTAGAATCGAGCCCGCATGGATTTTCGGACTTACGATCATTATGTTGAACAAAACGCGACAGGGCTGCTGAGCCGGCTGGCTTCGCTATGCCGCATCCCCAGTGTATCGGCCGAGCGCGGCCCGGCCATGGCCGAGGCAGCCGGCTTCGTGCTGGACCTATGCCGCGAAGCCGGCCTGGCAGTGAAGATTGTGCCGCAGCCGGCCGGCCCGCCGCTGCTGATCGCCCAGGGCGGTTCCGGCCCGCGCTGTCTGATGATCTACAACCACTACGACGTGCAGCCGGCCGACCCGCTGGAGCTGTGGCACACGCCCCCCTTCGAACCCACAGTGCGCGATGGCAAGCTCTACGCGCGCGGCGCGGCTGACAACAAGGCCGACCTGGTGGCCCGGCTGAGCGCGATCCAGATCTTCCAGGAGACGATAGGCCCGCTGCCGCTGCGCCTACTCTACGTGATCGAAGGGGAGGAGGAAACAGGCAGCCAACACCTGTTCCGCTTCGCCGCCGAAAATGGCGCGCTGCTCAGCCAGGCCGACGGCTGCCTGTGGGAGTTCGGATCCAAGGACGAGGCCGACCGGCCAGTGATCAGCCTGGGGGTCAAGGGCATCCTGGCCGTGGAGTTGCACGCCCGCACAGCCAGCAGCGACGCGCATTCGGGCAACGGCGGCATCTTCCCCAACGCAGCCTGGCGGTTGGTGGAGGCGCTACACACCCTGCGCAGCCCCGACGGCCAGGTGCTGATCGACGGGCTGCAGGACCATGTTCGGCCACCCACGCCCGCGCAACTGGCTTTGCTGGCAGAGCTTCCCCTGGACGCTGAGGCGGTTCAGCGCACCTATGGTCTGCGCAGCGGCTTTTTGGGCGGGTTGAAGGGTGTCGACGCGCTGCGCCGCTGGCTGCTGGAGCCGACCGTGACCATCAACGGCATTTGGGGCGGCTACACCGGCCCCGGCGGCAAGACAGTAATCCCGGCCCAGGCCGCGGCCAAGCTGGATCTGCGCCTGGTGCCCGACCTGACACCAGACTTGGCGCTCCAATTGCTGTGCGAGCACTTGCGGCGCCGCGGCTTCGACGACATCGAGGTGGTGGATCAGCAGGATGGCCTGCTGCCGGCGCGCACCGATCCTGAGGCTGTGATTGCCCAGGCCGTGACACGGGCCATCCGCTCGGTCAGCGCCAGGCCGCCGGTGGTCTTCCCGTCATCGCCGGGCAGCGGGCCTATGCACGAGTTGTGCGGCATCCACGGCGTGCCTGTGGCCTCTGCGGGTTCGGGCTGGGCCAACAGCTTCATCCACGCGCCCAACGAGAGCGTGCGCGTGGCCGACTACCTGGAGGCGATCCGGGTGATGGGGCGGCTGCTGGCGACGTTTGCGGAGTGAACGCGCCCCTCAGCGCAGGATTAGTTCACGCTGCGGTGCGCCCAGGTAGACGGTTTCTTCCTCCGTAACCAACACGTCCTCCTCCAGGCCGACATAGCCGTAGCCAGGCACTGCCAGCCCCGGCTCCACCGTGTAGACGTGGCCAGCCTCCAGGGCGCGGAAGGGGGTGTCGCCGTAGCGCTCCCAGGCGGGGCCTAGCACGCCGCCGCCGTCGTGGGCGTTGCGCCCCAGGTGGTGGCCAGTGGCATAGCGGAACTCCGGATAGCCTGCGTCAACGATCACCCGCCGCGCGGCCGCGTCCACCTCCATGCCGGTAACGCCCGGCCGCATGGCGGTCACGGCCGCGTCCACTGCGGCCAACACGGTGTCGAAGCCGCGCTGCACCGGCTCGGGCGCGCTGGTCTCGCCCGGTCGGAGCAGATAGACGACGCGCTGAATGTCAGAGCAGTAGTCGTCTTGGCGGATGCCAAAGTCGAAGTGGACGATGTGGCCCCGCTCCAGGCGCAGGTCGGTCGGCCCGGCATGGCCGACGGGCGAGTGTGGCCCGCTGTTGACAGCCGGGCAGCTCGCCCGGTCCCAGGCCGTCTCCTCGATTGCCAGCGCGGCCATCTGCCCGTGCATAAATGCGCCCACCTGGGCCTCGCTCATGCCAGGCTGCATGAAGTCGAAGGCGCGGCGGTAGATCTCCAGCGTGGTGGCCACGGCCGTGCGGATGCGCGCCACCTCGGCCGGCGTCTTGCGCCCGCGCAGCGCGCCGATGATTCCCTCGGCCGAGACCAGCCGCTCGGCGTAGGACGTGCCAGCCAGATAGCCCAGCAGCACCTGGTACAGCCCATGCCCCAGCCCGTCGGCGTAGACATCGTTGGGCGAGTAGTTGAGCGCGATCTGGCGCGGATCGAGCCGCTCCCCCGTGCGGCTGAGCAGCAGCGCGCTTTGCCAGGTCAGGCTGTGCGGGCCATAGATCAGCGGCAGCACCGGATCGCCCCCGGCCGAGGTCTCGCGCACGAAGGTCAGCCAGGCATCGATGCCCAACTCGTCGAGAATGGCAATGGCTTGAGTGGTTTTTTCTTGGACAAGCATGAAAGGCTTCCTCCTAGCGCAGTTTACGAATGTAAGGTAACCGCCAGAATATCAGCGTCGAGGCCAGCAGCACTGCGCTGGCGTTGATCAGCACCGTGGTCGGCTCGCCGATGCGTTGGGCCATGGCGCCGGCCAACAGCGAACCCAGGGGCATACCGCCAAAAAAGGTCAGGGTAAAGACACTCATCACCCGGCCGCGCAGATCGTCGGGCACACGGGTCTGCACCAGAGCATTGGAGCTGTTGGCCACTACCATGAAGCCCCAACCCATGCCTATCAAGAGCACCAGCGACAGAGGCAGCCAGCGCGCGGCGGCGAAGGCAGCCATGGCCACAGGCAAGACGAAGCTGCCGATGGTCCACATGCGGCCGCGCGCCGCACGCTTACCAAGCGAGGCGATCATCAACGCGCCACTCATCGCCCCCAGCCCACGTGCGGACAGCAACAGGCCGTTGGTGCGCACATCGCCGCCCAGCACGTTGACTGACCAGGCGGGGAAGAGCGTCACCAGGCTGATGCCGAACAAACCCACCACGGCCATGTTGAGGATCAGGGTGCGCGTCACGTGCTCGCCCTTGACGTAGCTCAGCCCCAGGCGCAACTGGTCCGTAGTCGATCCCACGCGCGGCTTGGGCAGGAAGGGCGGCAGTCGCATGGCCAGCAGCGCAGCGATCACGGCCAGGTAAGAAAGGCCGTTGAGGGTGAAGCACCACGCCGGCCCGAACAGGGCATAGACCACGCCGGCGATGGCCGGGCCAACCACGGCCGCCGCGTTGAACATGGTCGAGTTGAGCGCGATGGCGTTGGTCAGGTCGTCGCGCTCAACCAGTTCCACCACGAAGGCCTGCCGGGCCGGCGCGTCGAAGGCATTGGCCACGCCGTTGAGCAGCGCCAGGACGATCACGTGCCAGGGCTGCACCAGGCCCGTTACCACCAGCCCTGCCAGCGCAAAAGCCAGCACCATCATGGCCGACTGGGCCGCCATGATCAGCGTGCGCCGCGGCACGCGGTCGGCAATGACGCCGCCGTAGAGGATGAAGACCCAGGAGGGAATGCCCGCCGCAAAACCGACGTAGCCCAGGAAGGCAGGGGACTTGGTTAGCTCGAAGATCAGATAGCCCTGGGCCGTGGTCTGCATCCAGGAGCCGGCCAGGGAGACGAGTTGGCCAATGAACCAGAGGCGGTAGTTGGGGTGCCGCAGAGCCGCAAAGGTCTGCTGCATCGTTGCAGCAGCATGAAACTGGCCTGGGTTCATTCGCATGGGGAAGCACTGACAGTCCTGGTTATGTACGAAAATAACAATCGCCGCGCAAGCGTGGCTGTCGGGTGGGCAAGGACTGTCAGTCCTTGCGCGTCACGGCGAACACCAGCCCCGCTTCGCCCGCATCAACGCTGACCACTGTGCCGGCCGGCGGGTCCTCGGTCAGCATGCGATCGGCCAGCGGCTCGCGCAGGTGGCGCTGGATGATGCGGCGCAGCGGCCGAGCGCCCCACTCCGGGTGGTCGTTTTGGGCCAGCATCCAGCTACGGGCAGCGTCGCTGATCTCTAGCCGCAGGCCGCGCGCCTCCAGCAGCCGCGCCTCTTTCTTGAGCATCAGGCCGAGGATCTGCCCCAACTGCTCGCCGGTTAGCGGCAGGAAGAGTACGATCTCGTCCAGCCGGTTGAGGAACTCCGGCCGGAAGAACTGCTTGACGCGCAGCAGGGCCAGCTCGCGCGTGGCGTCGTCCAGCTCAGTGGTTTCGAGGATATCAGCCGCCAGGTTGCTGGTCAGGATGATCACCGCCTCAGCAAAGGAGACGACGCGGCCCTGGCCATCGGTCAGTCGCCCCTCCTCCATCATCTGCAAGAGCACGTCCAGCACGCGCGGGTGGACCTTCTCCACCTCGTCGAAAAGCACCACGGTGTAGGGCTTGTTGCGCACCCGCTCGGTGAGCTGGCCGCCCCCCTCGTAGCCGACGTAACCGGGCGGCGCGCCCACCAGCCGGCTGACCGCGTGCTCCTGCTGGTACTCGCTCATGTCCAGCACCACCATGGCGTCCTCGGAGCCGAACATGAACTCGGCCAGCGCCTTGGCCAGTTCGGTCTTGCCGACGCCAGTGGGGCCTAGAAAAAGAAAGGAGCCGATCGGCCGGTTGGGATCCTTGAGGCCGACGCGGGCGGTCTTGACGGCGCGGCTGACCGCCAGCACCGCCTCCTCCTGGCCGATGATGCGCTGATGCAGGTGCTCGACCATGCTGGCGTAGCGGCTGCGCTCATCTGCGCCCAAGTTGCTGGTCGGGATGCCGGTCATCAGGCTGAGGGCCAGGGTCACATCCTCGGCGTCCAGACGGCCATCGCCGTTGCCAGCAGGGCGGAAGGTCTGGTGAGCCTGCTGATCCATGCGCACCAAGGCGCAGGCCCGGTGCAGCAACTGGACGGCTGAGGCCGGCAGCGGCGTGGCCGTCAGGTAGCGTCGCGCCAGCCGGGCGGCGGCAGGCAGCCCATCGGCGGCGATCTGGATGCTGTAATCGGCCTCCAGCTTGGCTTGATGCACGGCCAGAATAGCGGCGGTTTCTTTCTCGTCCGGCTCAGGAACGCGCACCAGGTGCAGGTGCTCAGCCACGGCCGGGTCGCCAGCCAGCCGCTCGT
>JBFYTD010000118.1:0-6406 GCA_041300885.1 Anaerolineae bacterium
ACAGCGCGGGCGGTCGTGCTCGACCCGGCCGTGCGACTGTGCTATGTGGAGTTGCCGCCGGCCAGTCTGGAGGACGAACGCAGCGACTGGGCGCGACTGGCCGACGAGCTGGCCGCCCGTTTTGCTTTGCCGAGACCTTCCCTGCGCATCGACCCGACTATTTTGCCTAGTTTGCAGCCGGCGCTGCGCCAGGGCCGCTCGCGCCTGAGTGACGGCCAGATTGTCCACGGCGTCACGGCTACGCTGTGGCGTGACCGCGAGGTGCTACGCGTGCAGCCCGGCTACCACGAGCGGGCCTACGGTGTAGCCGTGGACGTGGGTACCACCACTATTGCCGCGCACCTGGCCGAGCTGCGCACCGGGCAGGTGCTGGCCACTGAAAGCTGCATGAACCCGCAGATCAGCTACGGCGAGGATTTGCTGTCGCGCGTTTCCTACGTCATGGAGCACCCTGACGGCCTGGCCACCCTGCACAGCGCGCTGATCGATGCGCTGAATGGATTGATTGAGGCCGCGACGGCGGCCGCGGGTCTGCGCAGCGACGACGTGAGCGACCTGGTGCTGGTGGGCAACACCATCATGCACCACATTCTGCTGGGCATCGACCCGCGCGAGCTGGGCGGCGCACCCTTTGCCCCGGCCATCAAGGAGGCGGTGGAGATCAAGGCGCGCGACCTGGGGCTGCACGTGGGCCGCGGCGCGACCGTCTACGTGCCTCCGGTCGAGGCCGGCTACGTGGGCGCGGACAACGTGGCGGCCATCGTCGCCGAGGAGCCACACCAGCGCGACGAGATCACGCTCTTGATCGACGTAGGCACCAACGGCGAGATCGTTCTGGGCAACCGCCAGCGGCTGTTCTCCGCATCTTCCCCCACCGGCCCCGCCTTCGAGGGGGCGCAGGTGCGCCACGGCATGCGGGCCGCGCCTGGCGCGATCGAGCGGGTGCGCATCGATCCGGCAACGTTGGCCGTACAATACCGGGTGATTGGGCGCGAGGGGTGGGTGGAGTCGGAGGTGTCAGGTGTCAGGTATCAAGTGCCAGGTGATGAGGAAGAGGGGCTGAGCGCGAAGGAGGCGCGGGAGGCGCGGCAGCGGCGGCGGCTGGAGGAACAGACCTTGGTCAAGGCAGCGGGTATTTGCGGGTCGGGCATTATCGAAGCCATCGCGGAGCTGTTTAAGGCTGGCGTGCTGGATGCCTCGGGCCGTTTCGTGGCCGATGCGCCAACGCCGCGGCTGGGCTGGGACGGCGCCAAGGGCTATTTCGTGTTGGCTTGGCCGCACGAGACCAGCACAGGCCGCGAGATCGTTGTCCACGCTGATGATATTCGCGCCATCCAATTGGCCAAGGCGGCGCTGTATGCCGGCGCCAAGCTGTTGATGCGCCACGCCGCGGCGGCCGGCCTGGCCCAGGTGGACCGCATCGTGCTGGCCGGCGCGTTCGGCTCCTATATCGACCCGGAACACGCCATGATTCTCGGCCTGATTCCCGACTGCGACCTGGCGCACGTCGCGGCCGTAGGCAACGCGGCCGGCGATGGCGCGCTGTTGATGCTGCTCAACCGCGCCAAGCGGCTGGAGGCCGAAGCAGTGGCCGGCCAGGTGATGCACATTCAAACCGCCACCGACCCGAATTTTCAGGACGAGTTCGTGGGCGCAATCGCCATCCCTCACGCCAGCGATCCCTTCCCGCACCTTGCGCCGGTGCTGGCCGCAGCCGATGCCATGCGCATCATCCGGCCAGCGGCAGCCGTCAACGGCAACGGTTCCGACGGCGCCCAGCGCGCTCAACGCCGCAGCGAACGCCAGGAGCGGCGCAGCCACAAAGATCTAAAAGATAGGAAAAGCCATGAACAAAGTCGATTTTGACAGCCTGCCCGAAGCGTTGCAGGATCTCTACATCAAAATGCAGGATGACCTCTACGACGGCATGAAGGATGAGGTCGTCGGGGCCACGGTCGAGGCGCTGGAGGAGTGGGGCCAGGAGCCGGCCGATATCTTGCAGTTGGGCTTGGTGGCCGGCATGGACATCGTCGGCGAGGACTTCCGCGACGGCATCCTCTTCGTGCCTGAGGTGCTGCTGGCGGCCAAGGCCATGAAGGGCGCCATGGAGATCCTACGGCCGCTGCTCACCGAAGTCAAGGACGTGGACCGCCAGGGCACCGTGGTGATCGGCACGGTCAAAGGCGATATCCACGACATCGGCAAGAACCTGGTGGGCATGATGTTGGAAGGCGCCGGCTTCGAGGTGGTCAACCTGGGCATCAACGTGGACGCGGACCAGTTCCTGGCCGCGCTGCGCGAGCACAACGCCGACATTCTGGGCATGTCCGCGCTGTTGACCACCACCATGCCCTACATGCGCACGGTCATCCAGCGCCTGCGCGACGAAGGGTTGCGTGAGCGCACCATCGTCCTGGTGGGCGGCGCGCCGCTGACCTCCGCCTTCGCCGAGGATATTGGCGCCGACCGCTACTGTGAGGACGCGGCCGTGGCGGTCGAGGCGGCGAAGGCGTTGATGCAAATCAAGAGGCGCAACCCGTAACTCGTAACTCGTAACTAAGCTCTGTGCTTGCGGTGACGTTTCCGCTGGCGCAATTCCGTGTTACGTGTGACGAATTACGAGTTAGGAGCTCATTATGACAGATCGTTTGTTAGAACTGTTGGAGCGCAAAGGCCTCGTCCTGGGCGACGGCGCCATGGGTACGATGCTGCAGCTTGCCGGCCTGACCGACGGCGGCTCGCCGGAGCTGTGGAATGCGACGCACCCGGAGGCGGTGCGGGCTATCTACCAGGGCTACGCCGACGCAGGCAGCGATATCATCACCACCAATAGCTTCGGCGGCACCAGCTATCGCCTCAAGCTGCACAAGCTGCAAGAGCGCGTCTTCGAGTTGAACCAGGCCGCAGCCGCACTGGCGCGGGAAGTTGCCGGCGCAGACAGGCTGGTGGCCGGCTCGATAGGCCCCACGGGCGAGTTGATGGAGCCGCTAGGGCCGCTGACCCTGGACGAGGCGCGCACGGCCTTCGCCGAGCAGGCAGCCGGCCTGGCGGCCGGCGGCGTGGACTTCTTCCTGGTCGAGACCATGAGCTCGCTGGACGAGGTGCAGGCGGCGGTCGAGGGCGCGCGCGCGGTCAGCGACCTGCCAGTGGTGGTGACCATGACCTTCGACACCAACTATCGCACCATGATGGGTGTCACGCCGGTCCAGGCCGTGCAGACGCTGCACGGCTGGGGTGTGGCCGTGGTCGGCGCAAACTGCGGCAACGGACCAGCCGAGATCGAGCGCATCATGTACGAGATGGCCCAGGCCAAGCCCGAGGGTGTCGTGCTGATGGCCCAGTCCAACGCGGGCCTGCCCCGCTGGCTCGACGGCGATATCTCCTACGACGGCACGCCCGACGTGATGGCCGAGTACACGCTGCGCATGCGCGCGCTCGGGGTGCAGGTCATCGGCGCCTGCTGCGGCAGCACGCCGGACCACCTGGCCGCCATGCGCACGGCGCTGGACGGCCCGCCGCTGGACCAGTATGAGCCGGCTTTCGACGTGGACGCACTACAAGCCAAGCCGGTCAGCGATTCTACCACCCGCCGCGCGGCCCGGCGCGCCCAGCGGGCCGATGGATAGGGTACTGGCGCGTTGCTGGTGCAGGCAACCATCGGGCCGGATCGCGTTACGAGAAGAGTGATCGCTATGCAAACATTGACCGCGCGGCTACAGCGCAAAGACGTAATCCTGCGCCTCGTGCTGCTGGCGGCAGCGCTCTTGGCGGCGCTGCTGCTGGCCAATATGGCAGCCTCGCTGCTGGCAGTCTGGCAGCTCGATCCGGGCGCAACAGTCCCTGGACCGTGGAACGATCTGTTCAACGCCAACCAGGCCACGCAGCGCAGCAATACCCTGGCCCTGCTGGGGCTTGCCATCTTCGGCGGCGCGGCTCTGGCCTGCCTGGTTTTTGTCCTGGAGCGCGCCGGCAAGTCGCTCTGGGCTATCGCGCAGGATGTGGTGCGCAAGTAAAAAGTGCGACGCTGGTTGGTTGAGTAGACGTCTGCGCCGTACCGAAACCAAACACAACGAGGTGATGCATGGATGGCGCCTTTCCCTGGCCATATACCCGCTGGGAGTCGGGCCAGATCACGCCAGTCGATGGCCAGGTGATCGACGAGGGTTTGGTGCGTATCCACGTCAACGGCCTGGAGTTGGCCACCTTCATGTGTACACCGCGCGACCTGGACTTGCTGGCGCTGGGCTTCCTGCGGGCCGAGGGCGTTATTCAGGGCCGCGACGACGTGCGCCTGGTGCAGGTTTGCCCCAGCCAGACCTGCGTCGACGTATGGCTGCGCGACGCCGCTGTGGAACTGCCCAGCCGGCCGATTCTGACGTCGGGCTGCGGCGGCGGAGTGACTTTCGACGACCTGAGCCAGCGCGTGCCGCCGGTGGCTTCACAGCGCCAAGTCGAGCCGCAGCAGATTCTCGACGGCATGCAGCAGTTGATGGCGGCCGCGGCTCTGTACAAGGAGACGCGCGGTGTGCATACATCAGCCTTGAGCGATGGTGAACGCCTGCTGGCCGCGGCCGAGGACGTGGGCCGCCACAACACCATCGATAAGCTATGGGGCCACTGCCTGCAGTGCGACATCGACCCGGCTGGCCATCTACTCTTGGCCACTGGCCGCATTAGCTCGGAGATGCTCAACAAGGCTGCCAA
Source organism: Anaerolineae bacterium (assembly GCA_041300885.1). Classification (GTDB taxonomy): domain Bacteria; phylum Chloroflexota; class Anaerolineae; order JAAEKA01; family JAAEKA01; genus JAAEKA01. The sequence goes on from JBFYTD010000118.1 coordinate 4,705, forward strand.
GATGGGCGTGCCGGTGGTGGCCAGCCGCACTTCGCCCACCAGCTTGAGCGTGCGCCTGGCACAAGAGTGGAACATCCTGCTGATCGGCTACGTGCGCAGCCGCAGCTTCAACATCTATGCCGGCGAGTGGCGGCTGAGCCAATGAGTCTGACTTGCCGGGCATGCGCACTATCTGCGCCATCGCCTGTGCCCAGCGCCTTGATTTGTGTGAGATCATTATGACTGAACCCATCAACCGACAACAGCTTTTCGAGGATTTGATCAATAGCCGGCGCGAGCTGATGCGCACCATGCAGTTTTTGAACGAGCAGGAAGCGATGGCTTGCGGCGGCGGCGACGACTGGTGCGTGCGGGATGTGATCAGCCATATCACAGCGCGCGAGTGTACCGCGTTGGCCGCTGCGCAGCACCTGGTGGAGGAGGGTGATCCCCATTTTCCTGACCCGCTGGGCGACCAGGAGTTCAACCAGGCCGCGGTGCGACGGCGGCGTGATCTGGCGCTGCACGATGTGATCGATGAGCTGGACGGCACGCGGCGCCAGCTATTGCGCTACGCGCGCAAAATGCACAACCACGAGTTGTACGGCCAGTTCCCTGTGCGGGCTAGCGGCGAGTCCAGGAGCGTGGCTGACGTGCTGCACGACCTTGTTGAGCACGATTACTTGCACGCGGCGGACATCTGGCGCCGGCGGGCCCAGAACGGTATGCTGCGCCGGGCAGAGTTCCGCTTCATCATCAGCGACGAGCGCAACCGTTTCCTGAACGCGCTGGGCGGTATGTTCGAGCAGGACATGTTCTCAGTGGAGGTGTGCGGCTACTGGACAGTCAAGGACGTGATGGCCCACATGCTGGCTTGGGACGAGGAGATCTTGCGCACGGCCCAGCACTGGACGGGCGAGCGGCCCTGGCAGGACGGCGCGCTGTACGACGACGAATGGAATGAGATGGAGGTGGCCAAGCGGGCCGATCTGGACGTAATTGCGCTGGCCGACGGCCTGGCGACCGAGCATCGCCGGCTGCTGCAAGCCTTCGACGCCTTGAGCGACGAGGAGTTGGCCGTCACGTCGGTCGCTCCCTGGGGCGAGCGCATGTCGCTGCTCAGCTTCCTGCATGAGATGGCCTTGCACAACTCGACGCACCTCGCCAGTCTGGAGTCGTTGCGCCGGCCAGCCCAACCGCGTGTGCGCAAGAAGCGTTAGCGCCGATGACGCCCATCTTTCTGCTGGTCGGCGGACCGGCCGTCGGCAAAAGCACGACCGCTGCGGGCTTGGCCGCCCGCTTCGCCAAAAGCATTCACATCCCAGTCGACGCCGTGCGCGACATGGTGGTTTCAGGCCAGGCGCTGCCTGGCGTAGACTGGAGCCAGGAACTGATTGAGCAACTGGTGGTGGCGCGGGAGTGCGTCACCTTCATGGCGCTGGCCTACCACAAGGCCGGCTTTGTGGTGGTGATCGACGACTTTTGGGATCCAGTCAGTGGGCTGGCCGAATATGCAGCGTTGTTCAGCTACCCGCAGACCCGCAAGATCTTGCTCTATCCCAGCCGCGACGCTGCTCGCGCGCGCAACCGGGTACGTTCCGGATCTGGCGCCGCCGTCGAGTACATCGACGACGGCATCCGGCTGGTCTATCAGCATCTGGACGCCGTCGTCGGCGACCTGGCGGCGCAGGGCTGGTGGGTGCTGGACACGTCGGAGTTGGGC
>JBFYTD010000119.1:0-8038 GCA_041300885.1 Anaerolineae bacterium
TCCGCGCAGAACATCATGGTCATGGCCCGCGGGCCAATGGCGATCTGATCCCCATCGACGGTGTAGCCGCCCGAGAAGTTGTTGCAGCCGGCTGAGCCGGACACCGTGCCGTCATCCTGGAATGTGGCGGTCAGCACTGTGCCGCTGATCACGCCGGTCACAGCTTGCTGCCCATTGTTGACGCTCACTGCCTGCCAGAGGGTGCCGGTCAGGGACGTCTGCACTTGCGGCTCGAAGACCAGAATTACTGCGCCGTCGGCGTTGGCCATGTGCAGTTGGTTGGCGACGATCTGGTAGGAGGCAACCTGCTCCAGGCTAGCGAGGAACGCCTGTTCCTGGGCCATAGCCCGCTCTTCACAGGCCATCATCGTACTGCCCGCCGGACCAAAGCTCAACTGATCGCCTTCGAGGGTGTAAGGGGCAAAGAACATGTTGCACCCACCCTGGCCGCCTGCTTCGCTATCTTGTAGCGTAATCGTAGACTCGACGCCAGGCATGGAAAGCATGCCGTTCTGGTCCGTGTAGGCGATCAATTTCCAGGTCACGCCCTCCAGTTCTGCCGCGGGCGCCACTGGCGTCTGGCTGACCACTTCGATCAGCGTCCAGCGGAAGGCCGACGCGTCAGCCGGCGGGTTGGGCACAGTCTGCTTGTTGACCAGCAACTCGTATTCGAAGCCCGGCTCGAACTCGAAGCCCTCGATGGTGCTGTAGAACAGCAGGTAATCGGCGTCAGGGTTTTCCTTCACCTGCAGACACATCTGCGGCGCCACGCCTGTGCAGGGCACTTGGTTGGGGCCGACGAACAGGGTGACGTCCTCGCCTTCAACGGCCGGGGCAGGAACCGCCTCTGGACTCTGGGGGGCAGGCGCTGGGGCCGGGAGCGGCGCGGGAACCACGCAGGCGCTGATGATCATACTGGCCACAACCAGCAGGCTCAACAGCAGCAGTCCCTTAGATCGTAATGATTTGTGCATAGTTTGATTGTCTCCTTTTCCGAATCTTATGCTGACGGGTTTTACATGCGCCGTGGACAGGTCTTGTTCATATAGACGTTGCCGCGGTCGATCTGGATACTTCGGCGGCGCTAACTTGTCAACCCAACGTCGATTGCCAGCGCCAACGCTTCGGCTCGCTGCGAACCGATTACCACCACAGCGCCGTTGCGCAGGTGCAGGCGCACGCCCTGGCTGCCGCTGACGTTGTAGGCCCGGTTGCTGCCCAGGCCGCGAATGCCCCAGCCGCCGTACTGGCGCACGGGTTGGTAATCCACGGCCTGACAGCGCTCGATCTCGCCGAACTTGATGAGTCGTCTGGTCAGCGGGATGTAGCGCAGCCACACCCCTTCATCGTTCACCTCGATCACCAGCCGGAGGTAGAGGAAGAGCGAGGGCAGACCGATGCCAAACAGCGCCCAGAACAACCACACCATCCAGTCAGGGCCGGGATTGTCGCCGAAGGACTGGCCGAGCAGGATTTGCTGGATCCAGCCCCACCACTGCAAGGCTGCGACGGCGAGGATAAGAATCCAGACCCACGGCTGGCGGAAGCGCTGCTCCTCGTGGTACACAGGAAGCGGCGCAGTCTTCGTTGTCATGGTTGATGTGTCCCGCGCCCCAGGGGCTTGTTGATAAGCCCCTGGGGCAAAGCAGGCTAAACTGTGAGCGTTATTTCGGGAACCAGCCGGCCTCCGTCTTGGAGCAATTGAAGGGCTGCATGGGCACGTTGGGATCACAGCTCACCTGGAAGTTGGCCGTGGTATCGGCTGTGCAGTTGCCCCAGATCGTGATCTGTGGCTCCATCTGGATCGATCCCTGGTTGGGCGAGTTCCACGCTCCGTCAGACTGGAAGCAGTTGACCTGATGGATGCCCTGCTGGATGCAGGGGGTGTAGTCGCCGAAGCGCGTCTGTACGCTGGACGCCGACGGTGGGAAACACTGGGTAGGCGGCGGCGGCGGGGGCGGCGGCGGAGGAGGATTGCCCCCACCGGGCTTAATGTACAGCCAGTTGGCGGTGATGAAAGCCGCCTGGGTGAACTCCCGGTAGAGGATGGACACGTTGGCGTTGCCCTGCACGAAGGGCACGTCCACCACCATGGTCTTGCCCGACCGGCCCGCGCCGCGCGTGTCCAGGAAGGTGACGTTGTTGACCAGCAGCGCAAACTCGTCGTCGGCCGTGATGGTGAAGCGATAGGTGCCGGCGTAGAAGAAGGCGGTGGTGTCGAAGCGGGCGCTGAAGTTGTCCACCGGCACATTGGCGCCAGGGGAGCCAAAGCCCCAGTTGAACCAGATGAAGGGCACCTGCTGTGAAAGCACCGGGGTGCCGGCCCAGTCTGGGTTGTTCCAGTACCAGGCTGTCCAGACATTGCCGCTCTGAGCCGCTGCCGGGGTGGGCGCCTGAGCCGCCAAGGGCAGCAGGGCCATTATTACCAGCAGCGCGATGATCAGTATTCGTTTCATGGTGAAGCGCTCCTTGCTCGAATGATCCTGCTACTGGAGGGGCGCCAGAGTTCTGGGCGCCGCATCAGCAGCGGTCGTGATAGTCAATGTGCCGATGACCGGCCGGGACGGGTCCAGACGGCCCACCCACACGCCGTACAGGCCGGGCTTTGCGCCGGTTACTGTCACGAGGGGATTGATGTTGACCTCGTCCTCGGCGTCGTCGCCGCAGGCAAGCAACTGGCCGTCCTCGCTCAGCACCAGCAGCGTGGCATCGCTGTCGCCCTCGAAGAAGACGGTGAACTGATCACCGTCACCCGTCCAATCGAACACGAAGTCAGGCACGCCGCTGACCAGACCGTTGCAGACCGGGTTGGGCAGGCCCAACTGGAAGAGCGGGATGGTGCCTGAGACGGTCAGGCTGGCATTGACAGGCTCTGCATCGCCGGCGACCTCGACTGCCTCGGCCTGGAGATCAAGAATCGCCGTAGTGGCAGCGTCGATGGGAGCCAGGGGCGTCGGCTCCTCAGGGGCCTTGGGCACCAACGGGCGCTGAATCAGGCCGCCCAGGTTGAAGGTGCCAAGGTTGACCTCGGGCTTGGTGGTGAGCACCAGCACGCCGGGGATCAACTGGTTCTTGGCATAGCTGCCCACCCAGATCTGGTACGTGCCTGTCACCGGGTCGCTGAGGCTGATTGCCGGGTCGAGCAGGTCCTCGTGCGCATCGTCGTTGCACAGCAGCTGGCCATCGGGGGTCAGCACCACCAACGTGGGGTCGCTGTCGCTGACGAAGAACACCTCGACGTAGGGGGTGGCGCCGGTCCAGTTGACCGTCACCACCGGCTGCTGGTTGATGAAGCCGGCGCAGTGGCTGGCCAGCAGGCTGGCGTCAACCTCGCCGCCGGCCTGCACGCTGACGAAGGTGGGATCCAGCGGGAAGCCCGCCGCCAGATCCATGGTGATCAGCGACGCGCCGACATCGCGGGCCACATCGGCGGCCAGGCGCAGCCGCAGTCCTGCGGAGCCGTAAAGCTCTTCGGCGTCGATCGACTGCAGGAAGTCGTCTTCGCGCTGGAAGGTCACGACGATCGGGACATCGAAGGCCCGATCGGGCCGGCCGGTGAACGTCACGGTGATGGTGTCGTCGCCGTTGTCTACCCAACTGCCCAGATCAACGATTGGTGCTTCTTCCCGGGAAAACTCGGTGGCCAGTTGCGCCGCGCCGTCATCGAACAAGCTCAGGGCGATCAACTGGGTGCCGCCGGCGGATGCCGCCGGGCGCAGCGTGATGTAGGTGTTGGCCATAGTAATCTCTTCGGTCATCACCTCAGCAGCGCTAACAGGCTCCGTCACAGTCATCGTCTCCGTGATCGTGACGATGGTCGTGGGCAGGCCGGCGCTGGTGGTCATCTCTATCGTCGTGGTCACCGGTCCGGTTGTGGTTACAGCAGGCGCTTCTTCGCTGGAGGGCGCCGCAGCAACCGGCTCAGCAGCCGGCTCACCGGTCGAGCGGGCAAAGCGCACCATCTGGCCGGCGTCGCCCATCACCAGCAACTCGCCTTCTTCGATCCCTACCAGAAAGGAGCGCGGCTCGAAATAAGTCTGATCGCCTTGTTTGGTCAAGACGACCGTGACAGTGCCGCTGGGGTTGGCCGACCAGGCGCCGGTTTCTACGATCGGCGGCTGGTCGTTCAGGTAATCGCTGGTGACGGTGACGATGCCATCCGCCTCCAGCGCCACAGAGATGTTGCGACCGGGAGTGTCGGCGGCCGGCAGCGAGGCTGTATAGACGCCAACATACTCCTCCGGCAGTTGCACAGCAACCGGCTCGACAGGCATTTCTGCCGCGGGAGCGGGGACTGTCGGCTCCTGTGGCGCTGGCAGGCCGGCCGCGCTGCACGCCGCCAGCGCCAGCAGGCCGATGACAAGAGCGAGCAATGTTAAGATTCTTCGCATGGGTTTCTCTCCTCTACAAAACATCAGGCTCCAATCCGAACATAAGGGCGTCGCAGCCACTTGGACTACGACGCTCCTGTGCTTACGGAACGAGACTTTCACGCCAGATTCAGACGCTTCGTTCAGTGCTTTTGATCCTATGCCAGCGTCCAACTTCATTTGAGGAGTAGGCATCCCCAGACACCTGCACGTGCGCCGCAGGTGCAAGTGTGCCGGATTCGCACGTAGGCGTGCGAACTCCTCAAAGTCACGTTTGACAGACCACTAGGCCAGCGTGTTGACGTTGTTCAGATCGGCAAATGCCTGTTTGACGCGGTCGATAAAGGTCTGCTGGCCAGCGCGCAGCCAGACGCGCGGATCGTAGTAGTTCTTGTTGGGCTTGGTGGGGCCTTCAGGATTGCCCAACTGGCCCTGCAGGTAGGCCTCGTTGGCCTGATAGAACAGGCGCACGCCGTCCCAGAACGCCCACTGGGTATCGGTGTCGATGTTGAACTTGATCGCGCCGTAGGAGATGGCCTCGCTGATGTCCGCAGGAGCCGAGCCAGAGCCGCCGTGGAAGACGAAGTTGATCGGCTTGGGCGCCGTGCCGAACTTCTCCTGCACGTAGATCTGCGAATCGCGCAGGATCTTGGGGCGCAGCTTGACGTTGCCGGGCGAGTAGACGCCGTGGACGTTGCCAAACGAGGCGGCCACGGTGAAGCGTGGGCTGACCTTCAGCAGTTCCTCGTAGGCATAAGCCACATCTTCCGGCTGGGTGTAGAGCCGATCGCTGGACACGCCGCTATGGTCGACGCCGTCTTCCTCGCCGCCGGTGATGCCCAACTCGATCTCCAGGGTCATGCCCATCTTGCTCATGCGTTCGAGATAGTGCTTGCACGTCTCGATGTTCTGCTGGATCGGGTCGGTGGACAGGTCGATCATGTGCGAGCTGTAGAGCGGTACGCCATGCACCTGGTAGAAGGCCTCGCCGGCGTCCAGCAGGCCGTCCAGCCAGGGCAACGCCTTGCGAGGGCAGTGGTCGGTGTGCAGGATCACCCGCGCATCGTACAGGGCCGCCATGTGGTGGACGTGCTCAGCCAGGGAGACTGCGCCCGCAATTGAGGCCCGCATGCCGTCGTTCTTGATGCCCTTGCCGGCGTAGAAGGCGGAGCCGCCGGTCGAGGTCTGGATAATCACGGGGGAGTTGACGTCGCGCGCCGCCTCCATCACGCCGTTGACCGTTTCGGTGCCGATGCAGTTGACGGCCGGCAAAGCGAACTGCTTCTCCTTGGCCACTGCAAACAGGGCTTGGACCGCATCGCCGGTCAGGACGCCGGCAGGGAACTGTTGCTTCAAGTCGGACATGGGTTGTGCTCCTTTGCTAACGAGTTGTAGAAAACATGAATGATGAGACAGAGGTCACGCCTTGGGCGCATAGACTGCCATCAGGCGCGCGATATCCTTGAGCGCCAACCACTCCTCCACGCGCGGCCGGTGGACGCCCGCCTCCACCAGATCAGGCAGGTTGGCCAGGTCGGTGAAGGTGATCTTGCCGTGCAGCCGGCCGATGCCCAGCAACTGCGAGCTGCCGTTGCTGGCCTGCTCGATCAGGCGCAGTTGCGCGCGTGTGGCCAGCCGGGTGGCCTGGATGCGGTCGTAGGGTGTGGGGCTGCCGCCCTGCTGGATGTGGCCCAAGATGGTCTGGCGCACATCGAACAGATCGCCGCCCTCTTTCTCGAACAGCGTGACCAGAAAGCCGGTGGTGTAGTAGGGATCGGCCTTCTCGTTGCGGATCATCAGACCCAGCCGCTTGCCACCCTCGAAGCCTGCCCGCAGGTCGGCCACGTCGCGCTGCAACTCGGCCAGGGTGATGCCGTCTTCGGGCAGGTAGACCCGCTCAGCGCCGGTGGCCAGCCCGCTCATCATGGCCAGGTAGCCCGAGTCGCGGCCCATCACCTCCACCACGTAGACCCGATGCGAAGCCACGGCCGACTCCTTGACCTTGTCCACGTTGGTGACGATCTGGCCCAACTCATAGGCAAACTCGTAGCCAACCCAGCCGCCGATCATCAGAATGCCGTCGATGCGCTGCTGCTCCAGGATGGCTGCAATCTGCTCCCACTCCGGCTCGGTGGGCAGCCGGCGGCTGGTGCCTAGTTCAGCGCCGCCGCGCCGCACCCAGCCATGGACGCTCATCCAATCCATCTCCTTCACCTGGCCGGCCAACAGGCCGCTGAGGCCGTTCTGCACCCCCAGCATCGTGTGGCCCTGGTCCAGGCCAATGCGCACCGCCGCCCGCACGGCTGTGTTCATGCCTGGCGCGGGTCCGCCCAAATGCATCACGGCCAGACGCAACCGGCGCTGGCCTTCTTGCAGCGGCGCAGGCTGAGCCTGGACCAGCGTACGAAGGATTTCGTAGGACTCAACAAAACCGCGGCCTCGCATAGCCATAGCCTGCTCGTAGTCGCCCGCTTGGATCAGCTCCGCCACCTGGTGGGTTTTCTTGACGTTTTCCATTAACGGACTGGCGGAGACGGCGTTGTCGCGCAGGCCAATCAAACTGGGCTCGCCCTCGGGGCCGGCTTGCAGGATCTGCTGCACTGCCGCCACGCCTAACATGGTGCTCATGTTGCGGTCGAAGGCGCTGGGGGCCCCGCCGCGCTGGACGTGGCCCAGGATGGTGACGCGCGTATCCTCTCCCAGCTTTTCGGTCAGCACCTGCTTGATGGTGTCGCTGGCGATGGGCTGGCCCTGGCGGTCGATGGCGCCCTCGGCCACGATGACAATGTTATGACGGCGGCCGCGCGCCCGGCCGGCATGGATGATGCCGCACATGCGCTCTTCCCAGCCATCCTCCGGTGGGCTTTCAGGAATGAAGACCCAGTCCGCGCCGGTGGCCAGACCGCTCATCAGCGCCAGGTAGCCGGCATGGCGGCCCATGACCTCGACCACGAAGGAGCGCTGGTGGCTGGAGGCCGTGCTGCCGATGGCGTCCACGGCCTCGACGATGCGGTGCAGCGCCGTGTCCGCGCCGATGGTCATGTCGGTGCCGAACATGTCGTTGTCGATGGAGCCGACCATGCCGACGATGCCCATGTGCGGATGGGCGTCGGCCATCGCCTGGGTGATGCGCCCGCTGGTCACCAGGGTGCGCAGCAGCTCAGGCCAATCCTGACGAAACATGTTGGCGCCCGTCAAGCTGCCGTCGCCGCCGATGCACACCAATCCATCGATGTTGCGGGTGATCAGGTTGTAGGCAGCCTCCAGGCGTCCTTCAAAAGTGCGGAAGGCAGCCGAGCGGGCCGAGCCGATGACGGTGCCGCCCTGGTGCAGGATGCCGCCCACGTCATCCCAGCCCAGCTTGCGGATGTAGTCGCCGCCCCGAATCATGCCCTCGTAACCTTCGTAGATCGCGTAAATGTCCAATCCTGCATTCAGGGCCGTGCGCACCACAGCGCGCACGGCGGCGTTCATGCCCTGAGAGTCGCCGCCACTGCTGAACACACCCAGGCTTTGAAGGTGATGATATCGTGTCATCGTCGCTCCTTTCGGGATCGCCACACGGAGACTTGAACGGTATTTTACCTTTATTCTGACGACGTTGCCAATCTCGCTCGCGCTCGATCGCTGACTATCCAGCGTGAAACTTCGGAAGTCGCCGCAGCATT
>JBFYTD010000120.1:0-6382 GCA_041300885.1 Anaerolineae bacterium
CGCGGCATGGACGTGATCAACACCGGCTCGCCGATCATGGTGCCGGTGGGCGAGCAGACGCTGGGCCGGCTGTTCAACGTCCTCGGTCAAACCCTCGATGCGGGTCCGGCTGTGGTGACAGAGGTCAAGTACCCCATCCACCGGCTAGCGCCCAGCTTTGCCGAGCAGTCGACCAAGGCCAGCGTTTTCGAGACCGGCATCAAGGTGATCGACCTGGTGGCCCCCTTCACCAAGGGCGGCAAGACGGGCGTGTTCGGCGGCGCGGGCGTGGGCAAGACCGTCATCATCCAGGAGCTGATCTACAACATCGCCAAGTTCCACGAGGGCTATTCGGTCTTCGCGGGCGTGGGCGAGCGCAGCCGCGAGGGCAACGACCTGTGGCACGAGATGCAGGACAGCGGCGTGATCAAGAACACGGTGCTGGTCTTCGGCCAGATGAACGAGCCGCCCGGCGCGCGCCTGCGCGTGGGCCTAACCGGCGTCACCATGGCGGAGTATTTCCGCGACCAGGGCCGCGACGTCTTGCTGTTCATCGACAACATCTTCCGCTTTGTCCAGGCCGGTTCCGAGGTGTCTGCGCTGTTGGGCCGCCTGCCCTCGGCCGTGGGCTATCAGCCGACGCTGGGCACCGAGATGGGCGACCTGCAAGAGCGCATCACCTCGACCACGACCGGCTCCATCACGTCGATGCAGGCCATCTACGTGCCGGCCGACGACTACACCGATCCGGCCCCGGCCACCACCTTCGCCCATCTGGACGCAACCATTTCGCTGGAGCGTGCGCTGGCCGAACAGGCGCTGTTCCCGGCCGTCGATCCGCTGTCTTCCTCCAGCCGCATCCTCGATCCGCTGATCGTGGGCGAGGAGCACTACAACATAGCGCGCGCCGTACAGCGCGCCTTGCAGCGCTACAAGGACCTGCAGGACATCATCGCCATCCTCGGCGTCGAAGAGTTGAGCGAGGATGACAAGCAGGTTGTAGCCCGGGCCCGCCGCATCCAGCGCTTCCTGACCCAGCCCATGTTCGTGGCCGAGGTCTTCACCGGCACGCCCGGCGCGTACGTCAAGCTGGAAGAAAATGTGCGCGGCTTCAAGGAGATCCTGGAGGGCAAGTACGACGACCTGCCCGAGCAGGCCTTCTACATGGTCGGCACCATCGAGGACGCCGTGGCCAAGGCCGAGCGGCTGCGGGCAGGAAAATGAGAGAGGAACTTGGAGGAACTCTTAGGGCTCTTAAGAACTCAGTGAGCGCATTCGAGACTCCTTGAGTTCCCTCAGTTCCCTTAGTTCCCAGGAGTACGCTTCATGGCAGACACCATCCGCTTCGAGTTCATCTCGCAGGAACGGATCATCCTCCAGGATGACGTCAACATGGTGATCGCGCCCGGCGCGAGCGGCGTGTTGGGCATCCTGCCACGCCACGCGCCGCTGATGGCGGTCATCGTGCCGGGCGAGCTGGTGGTCAAGAAAGAGGGCCAGGAAGACCGCTACTACGCCGTCGGCGGCGGCTTCATGGAGGTGCGGCCCGACAAGGTGATCCTGCTGGCCCGCTCTGGCGAGTCCGCTGAGGAGATCGACCTGGCCCGTGCCCAGGAAGCCCGTCAACGGGCCGAAGAGTTGCTGGCCGCCGGTGAGATGGACAGCGCCGAGCGCCGGCGCGTGATGGAGTTGGCGCTGCGCCGCTCGCGGGTGCGCCTGAAGGTGGCCGAGCGCCGCCGTAAGTCGCCGCCGCGCGGCCCGGTTCCCCGGGGAGATTAGCAGGCACTGGCTCATCTCCGCTGGCTTGAAGTACCAACGGGGTCAGTTGGCATTTTGCCACTGACCCCGTTTGCGTTATACTGACACGAATTCGGCTATATGGAGTCTTCATGTTCGAGAAACTAATCGGCATTGACCTGGGCACGGTCAACGTCATCGTCTACGTCACCGGCAAGGGCATCGTTCTGCAAGAGCCCTCTGTTGTGGCTATTTCCACCCGTGACAACAAGATCGTCGCTGTGGGCCAGGAAGCACGCGACATGCTGGGCCGCACGCCCGAGAGCATCGAGGTGGCCCGGCCGCTGCGCTCCGGAGTGGTGGCCGACTATGTGGTCACCGAGGCCATGCTGCGCTACTTCATTCGCCGCACTATCGGCCGCAACCCCATGCTGCGGCCGCGCGTCATGATCAGCACGCCGCGCGGCGTCACCAGCGTCGAGAGCCGGGCGGTCAAAGACGCGGCCGAGCAGGCTGGCGCCAAAGAGGCCTACCTGATCCCGGAGCCGTTAGCTGCGGCCTACGGCGCGGGCCTGCCCATTGGCACTCCCACCGGCAACATGGTGGTGGATATCGGCGGCGGCACGACCGAGGCAGCCGTGGTCTCCATGTACGACATTGTGGTCTGGAGCAGCGTGCGCGTGGGCGGCAACCGCACCGACGACGCCATCGTCAACTACGTGCGCAAGAAGTACAACCTGCTGATCGGTGAGCAGACAGCCGAAGAGATCAAGATCAAGATCGGCTCTGCGCTGCCGCTGGAAGAAGACCTCAAGCTGGAGGTGCGCGGCCGTGACCAGGTGGCTGGCCTGCCCCGTACCATCGAGATCAGCACAGAAGAGGTCACCGAGGCTATTGCCGAGCCGCTGGCCTCGATCATCAGCACGGTCAAGCAGACGCTGGAGAAGACGCCGCCTGAGCTGGCGGCCGACATCATCGACCGCGGCATGGTGCTGACCGGCGGCGGATCGCAGTTGCGCAACATCGACGAGCTGCTGACGCGCGAGACCGGCGTGCCCTGCTACGTGGCCGAGAACCCCATGGCCTGCGTGGCCATTGGCGCGGGCAAGGCGCTGGAGAACTACGCCGTGATGCGCAGGAGTCTGCCCGAGTAAAAACCAGGGTCCCAGCTTGGCGTTCGTCGCCCGGTAAGCGACGGGGCCGTTGCCTCCTCGCTGCTGGATCGCAAGACAAACCTACTGACCGCCTGCCGGAGGAATTCCAGCAGGCGGTCATGCGCGTTGTCCAAAGATCATGGCAAACCATCATCCACGAACAATGACATCATGACCACCCTTAGCCTCAGACGCCAGCGTCCGCCAGTGCCGGCAGCTCTGCGCTCCAATTTCAAGCACCTCTACTGGGACATCGGCTGGTATGGCGTGCTCAGCGGCAGCGCCATCGCCTTTCTCACCGTCTACGCCGCCCGTCTGGGCGGTGACGTGTTGCAGATCGGCCTGATCACGGCCGGTCCGGCTGTCGTCAACCTGGTGACCACCCTGCCCAGCGGCCGCTGGCTGGAGACGCGCCCCATCGGTCCGGCGGTGTTCTGGAGCGCCGCGTTTCACCGCCTCTTCTACCTGCTGTGGATCATCATCCCCTGGTTGCTGCTGCCCAAGACCGAGATCTGGGCCTACATCCTGGTGATACTGGTGATGAGCATTCCTGGCACGGTGTTGGCGGTGGGTTTCAACGCGCTCTTTGCCGACGCCGTGCCGGCTGAATGGCGCCCCCACGTCACCGGTGTGCGCAACGCAGTGCTGTCGGTGGCGTTCATCATCACCAGCCTGGCCAGCGGCGTGATCCTGGAGACGCTGCCATTTCCACTGGGCTACCAGGTGGTCTTCGCCATCGGCGCGTTGGGCGCGTTGATGAGCACCGTCCACCTCTTGTTCGTGCGTCCCATGTCCGACGGCCGGCAGCGGCCGGTGGGCCGCTGGTATCGCCTGGGGGACCTGGCCTCGCCCGGCCGCATCCACGGCGTCACCGACCAGGGCCGCACGGCCATCGGCCTGCGCTTTCTGACGCGCAGCAGCGGCAAGAGCATGCTGCGGCTGGAGATCTTGCGCGGCCCCTTTGGCGTCGTTTTGGGCGGGCTGTTCGCTTTTCACCTGGCGCAGTATCTGGCCATTCCCCTCTTCCCCATCGCCTGGGTCAACAAACTGGGCTTCTCGGACGGGCTGATCAGCCAGTCGCAGGCGCTGTTCTATGCAGCCGTCTTCATCGGCTCCACCCAGCTCAACCGCGTCACACAACGGCTGGGCAACCAGCGGGTGACGGCGTTGGGCGTCATGTTACTGGCGGGCTATCCGGCGGTGACAGCGGTGATGCAGGGGCCGGCGGTATTCCTGCTGGTGTCGCTGCTGGGCGGGCTGGGGTGGTCGCTGGCCGGCGGCGGCATCGCCAACTACATCCTGGAACGCACCCCGACCGACGACCGGCCAGCTCACCTGGCGTGGTACAACCTGGCGCTCAACGCCGCCATCCTGCTAGGCTCGTTGCTCGGCCCGCTGCTGGCCGGCTGGATCGGACTGTCCAGCGCCTTGATGATCGCCGCCGTCGCCCGCGCGCTAGCGGGGCTGTTTATCTGGCGGCGGGGGTAGGGGGAGGCGTGAACGTTGAATAAGATGATATGAAGAGGATAGCTCATACCAGCAAAAATGTGCTATACTTCTGGCATCGGGTATGGGTCTTGCTTTCCACTTCGCTTGCCGGCAACCCGCTGGCTTTCACGTTTCAAGGAGAGGATACAATGTCAACTGGACGGCTGTTGATCGCACTGTTCCTGCTCATGACGCTGGTTCTGCCAACCTGCGCCCCAGCCGCGGCGCAAGAGGCGTCGCCGCGCGCCGCAGATGGCTCCTGGCTGCCGTCTTTCGTGCGCCATGCCGTGCGACCTGCGCCAGCCGTGTCTGTCCAGGCGCCGGGCGCGCCGCTGCCTCAGGCCATCCAAGCGGATGACGGTCTGTGGAGGATGCCGGCCGATGCGGTGGAATGGCTGTTGGACGCTGACCGGCCGGTCGCAGCGCCTCAGTCCAGCGGCGGGCCCGATGACTTCGGCTACACCTTCGACGCCGCTCCGTTGAGCTGGATCGACGCCAGCGGCGGGAGCAGCACGGGGATCAGCGCATCGGTGGACGGCGCCGGTCCCTTCGATATCGGCTTTCCCTTCAAGTACTACGAGAACGGCTACGACCAGCTCTGGGTCTCGCGGCATGGCTTCCTGGCTTTCAACGACCGCTATCTGTCCAGGTCTCAGTCGCCCATGCCCGACCTGAACCTGCCGAACGATGTCATTGCGCCGCACTGGATCCCTACCTACGATTCGCCCGACTACGTGCGTTACCTGCGCGGCGGCACGGCGCCGAACCGTTGGTTCGTGATGGAATGGAGCAAACAACGCAGCGACGAAAGCGAGTTCACCTTTCAGGCGGTCCTGCTTGAAAACGGCGACCTTGTCTTCCAGTATCGCGCCATGGATTATGATGTCTCTGGCATTTCCTTTTGTATGGCGTCTGGCATCGAAGATTCCACCGGCTTCGACGGCCTCGCCATCACTGACTTTTGTCAGCGTATCGCCAGCAACCAGGCCGTGCGCATCACACGGCCAGCGCCGACGGCCAGGCTCCGCATCTCTCCACAGCACGACAGCGCTTTTATCTACCCTGGCCAAATCTCGTCGACCGAGATCACCATCCGCAACATCGGCGAGCTAGGAGCCGACACCTATGATCTGGATCTGAACATCTCATGGGCTGCCGGCCTGTTCCACGCCGACGGCGTCACGCCACTGACCGACACCAACAGCAATGGCCTGCTGGATACCGGTCCCGTGGCCCAAGGCCAGGCTAAGACCGTGATCATCAAGGTATGGTCATCCGCTTCAGCGCTCATCGGCCACCAGAGCACCGCTACGCTGACAGCCCGCTCCTCGCGCGACCCGAGCAAACAGCGGAGCGCTGTCTCGCGCATCGCCGTGCCGGCCCCCTTCACCCAGGTCTATCGCGATGACGCCGACGGCGCCATGAGCATGATGCTGGTGCAACCCCAGGCGCAAGCGGCGCGCCAGGCGACGCCAGACGGGCATCGAGGCGAGAATGTCACTATAACCGAGCTGCCCAACCACAACCAACTGTACCTCTGGAACACGAATCGCTGCCTGGACGCCATCTGTAGCCCTGTCGTCACGGAAATCGAATACACCATTCTCGATCCCTACGGCGAGACGGTGCGCCCCGTAGCCAGGTTGATCGATCATTCCGGCGCAGCGTTTGCCACCTACGACTATCTGGCTGGTGTGGCTGTCGCGCCTGACGGCCGGGTGGGTGTGCTGTGGTACCGCCGCCTTGTGAACCTCAGCAACGGGGAATCAATCTTCAACATCTACTGTGCTGCCCTGGATGTCAACGGCAATCTGGTGACCGGTCCAAAGAATGTAACCAACAACGCGGTGTGGGGTTCAGGGACAGACCTCAACGCGCCGCGCTTCTACAATCCAGGGATCGCAGCGACGGGCGACTATCGCTTCGTGTTGGCCTGGGAGCGGGAAAATTGGGATGGTGAACGCTGGGTGAGTGATGTGTGGTATGCGGTGCTCACTCACACCGGCGATGTGGTGTTCAATCCC
>JBFYTD010000625.1:0-3043 GCA_041300885.1 Anaerolineae bacterium
GTAGTCGTTGCCCAGGCCGTGATATTTGCTGAAGCGCACGTCCGTTGTCTTGCCTCCTGGTCACTTTGCTCACGATCCGGCGCCATTGTACAACGCTTTCTCGCCTTGCACCAACTGTATGGCCGGAAAAATCGAGCCAAACTTGGCTCACAAATACCTTGACAAACGATATATCGTGTGGTATTATATCGTTAACCGATATATCGAGACGCAGTGTATCAGCCTTCGTAATAGATGAGGCATCACATGAAGCAACAGGACGAAACTGCAAAATACCTCCCACTCACCGAGAGCACCTACTACACCCTGCTGGCGCTGCTGGAGCCGCTGCATGGCTATGGCATCATGCAGAAGGTCGATCAGCTCAGCGAGGGCACGGTGGCTGTCGGTCCGGGCACGCTCTACGGCGCGCTGAGCACTCTTGAGAAAGAGGGCTTGATCGTCAAGGAGCGCGAGGAAGAGCGCCGCAAGGTCTACGCGCTGACGGCCAAGGGCCGCCGCGTGCTGGCTGCGCAGGTGCAACGGTTGGAGATCATGGCGCGCGCCGGCGCGGCCGCGCTGTAGGCGCAACCAGGAGGCTCAAGATGGACGCTAAGCATGAGAAACGAACGTTCAAATGGTTCTGGCCCTGGCAGGATGAGCGCTTGGAGAGCTGGCTGGGGCAGATGTCGCAACAGGGCTGGCACTTGGCCAGCGCAGGCTGGCCGGCCCGTTACACCTTCATCCAGGGCGAGCCGGCCGACCTGGTCTATCGGCTGGACTGGCAGGAGGCCGCGCGCAAGGAGAGGCCCAACTATCTGCAACTGTTCGCCGATGCTGGCTGGGAACTGGCCGGCTCCCACGCGGGCTGGCAGATCTTTCGCCGGCCGGCTGCGGATGGCATGACAGGCGAGATATTCACTGACGTCGACTCCAAGGTCGCCAAGTACGAGCGCACGATCTTCGCCATGGGCGGCGCCTTTGCGGCCGTGGTGGTGGTCATGGTGACCATGCTAACCTACCAGGTCGATGGTGCGATCGCAGCGCTGTGGGCTGCATTGCTGCTGGCGGCCCTCTATTACGTAGTCGCCCTTGTCGGGCTGTCGCGCCGGGTCAAGCATCTCAAGCGTAGTTGAGTAACCAGACACTTGCACTGCCAACACATCCGGGCTATTCAACTGAGCCAATTCGTGGTAAAATCATGGTACGTGGCCTTGTGGTTGATTGCACCGGCGCGACAGCCTCGACGTGGAGGTAGACGTGTTGCACAGCAAACGCGCAGAATCCGCGCTTCACCTGACGATCTTTTTGCTGAGTATCGTGGTGGTCACTGCTTGCGGCGTTGGCGCACGGCCGGACGCATCGGAGGCGCCGGCTGCGCTTGGCGCTGCCAACTCTGCTGCCATCGGGGCCTCGCAGCACAGTCAACCGTGGCCACCCCCGCCGGTTAGCGCGATCCAGTTTGAGCAAGTATCGCTGGATCAGGGACTGTCGCAGAGCGTGGTCACTGATATTGTCCAGGACGCAACGGGCTTCCTCTGGTTCGCCACGCAGGACGGACTCAACCGCTACGATGGCCAGGAGTTGCGCATCTACCGGCGCGACCGGGAGGACCCGCACAGCCTGAGCGATAATTTCATCCAGGCCCTGCACGTCGATCGCACGGGTGTGCTGTGGATTGGCACCCATGCGGGTGGGCTGGTCCGCTATGACCCGGCCAGCGAGCGCTTCATTGCCTATCGGGCCAGCGGGGAGCCGTCGGCCAACAGTGTGAGCAGCGACAACATCCTTGCCATCCACGAGGACGGCGATGGTATCCTGTGGCTGGGCGCCGCCGGCGGCGGGCTGGATCGCTTCGACCCGCAGAGCGGGCAGTTCAGCAATTACCGCTCCATTCCCGACGACGAGACCAGCCTGGGGGGCAACGTGGTGCAGGCGATTTTCGAGGATGCGGACGGCGTGCTCTGGATCGGCACCCAGGAAGGGGGACTGAGCCGCTTCGATCGGGCCGCAGGCATCTTCGAGCGTTACCGCCACGACCCCGCGGACCCTGCCAGTCTGGCTCACGACAACGTGCAGACGATCTTCGAGGACAGCGCAGGCAATCTGTGGGTGGGGACCTTTGCCGGCGGGCTGAACCTGCTGGATCGGGCCACAGGCCAGTTTGCCCACTTTCGCACGGACCCGGCCGATCCACGCAGGGAGGCGGGCTTGATCGATTGGCGCCGGGCTACGCGCAGGCGCTGGCCGGCGGCGCCCAGTCGCTGCGCTTCGAGCACCACACCCACCGGCTGGACGATCCCCATAGCCTGAGATCCGACGCCGTGCAGTCGATTTTTCAGGATCGAGGCGGCATTCTGTGGGTGGGCACCTTCGGCGGCGGCGCCAACAAGTACGATCCAGCCCGGCGCAAGTTCACCCACGTGCGCCACGATCCGGACAATCCCAACAGCATCAGCAGCGACCTGATCTGGGCCTTCTATGAGGATGCGGATGGAGCGATCTGGATCGGGACCTACGGGGGCGGGCTGAACCGCTGGGACCGCGCGACTGATCAATGGACGCGCTATCGCAATGACCCGGACGACCTGACCAGCCTGTCCCATGACCAGGTCTGGGCGCTGACCGGCGGCAGCGACGGCGCGCTGTGGGTGGGTGTCTCGGCTGGATTGGACCGGCTGGATCTGGCCAGTGGCCGATTCACTCACTACCCCGCTCCCGCCATCCTCTCCATCCTGGAGGGCCGCGACGGCGCGTTGTGGCTGGCGACAGGGGGCCAGGGGCTGGGCCGGCTGGACCCTGCAACGGGCCAAATAGACTACGTCGTGCCTGACCCCAACGACTCCCTCAGCATCAGCGATACCTTCCTGACTACCCTGTACGAAGACAGGCAGGGCCGGCTCTGGATCGGCACTTTCGGCAATGGCTTGAACCTGCTGCTGGCAGAGGAGAGCGCTGCCGCGGGCCGGCCCCAGTTCAGGCGCTACCTCAACGACCCGGATGACCCCGCCAGTCTGCCTCACAACACGGTGCTCGACATCCACCAGGACCAGGCTGGCCGGCT
>JBFYTD010000121.1:0-6330 GCA_041300885.1 Anaerolineae bacterium
CAGGGGGTTGTACATAATCTCAGTCAGCTTGAGGGTGCTCCAGTCCTGGGGCGCCTCGAAGGTGGCCTCGTTGAGCGCGCTCCAGGTGCTGCCGCTCAGAGCGCGCGCTTTGACCGTCGTAACGCCGCCAGGTAGCGGAAGGGGCACAGCATAGGCAACGGCGCTGGGTGAGACAGCGCCCGAGATGGGCACACGCGGATCCGATCCGTCCGTGGTGACGTAGACTGTGCCTTCCGGTGCGGATATGGTGAGCTCGAAGCCAGCCGGCACGCTCCCGCCGTGCTGGCTGAAGGCCGGCGCATCGACGGTGGGGTAGAGGCCGGCGTTGCGCATCTGCTGCAAGACGATAGCCGAGCGCTGCGGCATCAGGGTGTTCAGAGCCCAGTTGCGCTCCACCACCCAGTTGCTGTTGCGCGTGTAGGTTGCCGTGCTGTTGAGCGCACCATCGCCCCAGCGCGCAGATTCGGGCACCATGGCCCGATCGACTTCGTCGGCGCGCTGGGCGAGACGAGCGGCTGGCCGGTTGCGCTCCGGGTGCGATGGGTCCCACTGGGGGTTGGCAGGATCCACGTAGAACACGCCGCCGTTGAAGTAGTGGCGGTGCACCCTGTCGGCAAAAAGCAGGCGGAACTCAGCGTTGTCTCTCAGCCGGTAGTAGAGATAGACTGGTGTATTGGGGCGGTCGGAGCCGATGTCGGTCAGGTCGGCGTACAGGGAGTTGAGAACCCCTTCGTTGTCCCAGCAGAAGAACTTGAAGCCTTCCCCAGCCTCGCGCTTGCGGATCACGGTCCAGTTTTGCTGCAGCCAGTCGCCGCCCGTGGCGGCGTACAGGTGCGTGATCATGTAGTCTATCAGGTTTGTCACGTCGAGATACTGCTGGATGGCCGTATACTGAGCGGGGCTGGCCAGGCCGGCCTCAGCGATGGCGATCATGGCGTTCCAAGCCGCTGTATCGCCAGCGTTGGCAGCCACGTAGCCTGGGCCGGCGGGCACGACGATGTCGTAGTCTGCCTCCGTGCCGCCAAAGTAAGAGGCGGCAAAGTGGTCGTCCAGGCGCTCCAGCAGGTTGTGGAGGCCCCAATACAGGCCGTCCAGGTAGACGTGGACGAAACGCCCGTGCGCCGCGGGCTGGTTCATGGCGATCTGTGTGTCGCGCATCCACTGGTCACGGACGTAAAGCGCGTGACCGTCGTAAAGCCACGTATCCTCGAACATGGCGCGCACTACGATCACCTCGAATTCATCGATCTCAGTGTCAGGGAACAGGGGATAGCTCAGCTCCGGCGCACCATAGTCGGCGCGGAAGTGCAGTCGCAGCGAGTGCTTGGGCGTGATGCCAGGTCGGCGGGTCGCATTGCCGTGAATGCGCAGGCCAGCATCGATTTGGAAGCCGGTCGAGCCATCTGGGTTGATGAACTCCACAGACACAGGCCGCTCCCACTCGTCGCCCGTTTGGAGTGGATTGGAGTAGATCCCATCGGATTCGTCGAACAAATCCACGCGGCTGGCAGCGATGGAGATTGCGGGTAAGGAGCGTAGATCCTGGCGAATGGTGGCAGCATAGAGCGGGTGGTTGACGATCGCAGGATCCATCTCGTAGTCGGCCGCCACGGGCTGGCCATTGTATGTTCCCCACGTGAGGGGGAAGCCGCTGGGATTAGCAGGCTGCTCGACGATTAGGGATGGCATCAGGTAGCTGTGGGTGTCCACGTCGGACGATATGTAGCTGGTCTTGTAGGCGATAGCCCTCAGGGGCATCGAGTCGTAGACGTTGACCGGCCCCGTGTACAGGGCGCCGTTGGTAGCGCTGGGCGCATATCCCGTCCGGCTGTGGCGGATCGCTGCGCCAGACGTGCTGGTTTGCAGCGCCACCATGAGCGTTCCGACGTCGTAGTAGCCCCGCGGATACTGGAAAGCAACGTCGTCCACAACGCCCAGGTAGGCGCTGGCAAAGTCGTTGACCCCACCCGGCGTTGGGTGTGAGAAGTAGCGATACTGCCCCACCGTGCTGTACCGGCCATAGGAGATGTCGCCGAACTGAACCGGAAACTGTGGCGACAGCTCGTCCACAACCTGCTGGGGCGTGCTGTTGTTGAACAGGCCCAGATACTCTCCTGCCGCGCTCAAGCGAAAGTTGGTGTGCAGTTGACCAGCCTCTGGGCTGCGGTTCTTCTCCGAGGCGAAGATCACCAGGTAGCTGTTAGCTGCCAGAGTTCTGGCCGGAAACAGCCATTTGTCCGGATTGTCGGGATCGTCGCTCAGCGACCAGCCAGCCAGGTTGATGGGCGCCGCCCCTGGATTGTAGAGCTCAATCCAGTCGCTGTAGTCTCCATCCTCGTCCTGCAGGCCGCTCTGGTTTGACGCCATGAACTCGTTAATGACTACCGAGCCAGGCGCCTGAGCAGACGGTCGCAGCACTTCGGACCGATCAGGGCCTGCCGCTGCTGACGATGGCACACAAACTGGTGCTAAGATCAACGCAACCGCCACAAGTACCGACAGTGCGGACTCTGCCAATCGGGTTCCCATCTTTTTCCTCCTGTACCCTGAACATCGAGGATGTCGTCTAGGCATCCCCTATCTGGTAAAATTCGTACTGGTATTATAGCAGGTTTTTCGTCTGTCCACAAGAAGTGAATTTCACAGCTTGCAACGCGCACAGCATAATGCGAAGGTGAATGAATGGTCTGGCTTGTCATCTCCCCGTTGTTGCGCTAAAATGGGTTGGTCAACATCTAACCCGACATCAGGGCAGGTGCCTAAGCCTCTTCTCTGTCCATGCCAGTCCAGTGGCTGGCGGGAGCCAGGCAGAGTGCACAGCCTGCCAGTGAAACGAGACCACATTGAACGACTCCGCTGATCTTTCAGGCAACGGCGACAACAGCCTGATGCCAGACATCACCCTCGACCAACTATCTGATCCCCTGCGCTCGGCTGTGGCCCGCGCCGGCTGGCCGGCGCTGATGCCCGTCCAGGCGCGCACGATCCCCTACCTGCAGGCCGGCCACGACGTCATGGTGCAGGCCCGCACCGGCAGCGGCAAGACCGGCGCCTTCCTGTTGCCCATGCTGGAGCGCCTCGACCCCCAGCGCAACACCACCCAGGCCTTGATCCTGGTGCCCACCCGCGAGCTGGCCCGCCAGGTCTGGCGCGAGGCCGAGCTGCTGTGTACCGCGGATGGACTGCGCACCGTGGCGGTCTACGGCGGCGTGGGCTATGGCGCCCAGATGGACGCGCTCAAGCAGGGCGCGCAGATCGTGGTTGGCACGCCCGGCCGCGTGCTGGACCACCTGCTGCGCCGCACCCTCTCGTTGGACAACCTGCGTATGCTAGTCTTCGACGAAGCCGATCGCATGTTGTCCATGGGTTTCTACCCCGACATGGTGCGGGTGCAGCGCTACCTGCCGGAGCGCCGCGTGCATACCAGCATGTTCTCGGCCACTTTTCCGGCCTACGTCATGCGCCTGGCCCACGAGTTCCTGCACGAGCCCCAGTTCCTCAGCCTGAGCAGCGACCACATCCACGTCACCGACACCGAGCACGTTTTCTACATCGTGCCCGGCATGGACAAGGACCGCGCCCTCGTGCGGCTGATCGAGGTCGAAAACCCGGCCTCGGCCATCATCTTCTGCAACACTAAGGTCAAGGTTCACTACGTGACCGCGGTCTTACAGCGCTTTGGCTACGACGCCGACGAGTTGAGCGCTGACCTGGGCCAGAATGAGCGTGAGCGGGTGCTGGAGCGGGTGCGGCTGGGAACGCTGCGCTTCCTGGTGGCCACCGATGTGGCCGCGCGCGGACTGGATATCCCCGATCTGTCCCACGTGATCCAGTACGAGCCGCCGGAGGATGTGGAGAGCTACATTCACCGCGCCGGCCGTACGGGACGGGCTGGCGCAGCCGGCACCGCCATCACCTTGGTCAACGCGGGCGAGCGTATGGCCTTCAACCGCATCGGCAAGCACTATGAGATCGAGATGATCGAACGGCTGCTGCCCAGCGATGCCGACGTGGAGGCCGTGGTAGCGGAGCGGTTGACTGCCTTGCTGGAGGCGCGGCTGCGTGATCGCGACAAGCTGCAAACGGAGCGCAGCCGCCGCTTCGTTCCCTTGGCCCGCGCCCTGGCCGAGGGCGAGGACGAGCTGCCGCTGATCACCATGCTGCTGGACGACACCTACCAGCAGATGCTGCACGCGCCTGTGACCCCACCCGAGGAGACGCCGAGGCCGGCCAAGCAGCCGCCCGCCCGCTCTGGCGACGGCGGTGGGCGCCGCAGTGGAGGCCGCAGATCGCAGGGCTCGCGGCGTCATTGACGTCGTCTTGCATATGTGGGTTGGTGGGGGTGGCTTGATCGTCCGGCTACCAGCCGGACCTACGGGGGCAGGGTCTGCAGTGGATTAAGACAGGTTCGCCCGCCGGTCGATCTTGCCGGTAGCGGTCTCGTTCAGTTGGGCACGGTAGAGCACGCGGCGCGGCTGTTGGAAGCGCTTCAGTCGGCGCCGCGTTTCTGCAAGCAGCATCCTCTCCTCGTCAGCGGCCAGCGGCTCCCCTTCGATCACTAACGTCACCGCTTGGCCCAGCCGTTCGTCGGGCAAGCCGGTCACGAAGCGGCGGCGCTCGGCCAGCCCCAGCGCCAGCCACGCCGCTTCGACGGCTACTTCGACTGCTTCCATCTGCACCTTGACGCCGCCACTGTTGATGACGTTGTCCCAGCGGCCGAGCCAGCGGAAGGTTGCAGGTTGCAGGTGGCAAGTGGCAGGTGCGAGCTCGACAAGGTCGTTGGTTTGGAGCCAATGGTCGAGTGTCATAGGGCCTTTGAGGCGCAGGCAGCCGCGCTCGTCCACAGCGATCTCGACGCCGGGCAGGGGGTGGAAGTGTTGTGAGGGGGCGCCGGGGCCGTTGAGCTGGCGCAGGGCTACGTGGGTGGCAGTCTCGGTCATGCCGTAGGTGTGGTAGACCGGGACGGTGAGCGCCTGCACCTTCTGCTCCAGCGCTGCGCTGACCGGCGCGCCGCCTACCAGGATCGCCTGCATCCCGTTCAATCGCTCCCGATAGCCCGGGGGACCGTCCAGCAGGGTCTGCAATTGCAAAGGCACCACAGCCATGAAGTCGAAGCACGCGTCGCCGGGCAGGCTGGACAGGGGATCGCCGGCCGGCTCCACCAGCGTCATGGCCAGCCCCAACACCAGCCCGCGCACCAGCATCATCTGGCCGGCGATGTAGCGCACCGGCAGGCAGACCAGCGCATGCATGCCCGCCGCCAGCTCCAACGCCTGGCCTGTAGCCTGCGCGCTGGCGATCATCTGCTTACCGCGCAGGCTAATTGGCTTCGGCGCCCCAGTGGAGCCGGATGTGTGAACGGTGAACTCAGTCTCTCCGCTCAGCCAGCGCCGGCAGAAGTCCAGCGCTGCACGCTGGTTGTCGCTGAGGCTGACGTGATCGTCTTGCCATGTCAGTAAATCGGTCAGGTCGTAGGTTTGGGCGCCGATAGTCAGAGATGTGGTC
Source organism: Anaerolineae bacterium (assembly GCA_041300885.1). Classification (GTDB taxonomy): domain Bacteria; phylum Chloroflexota; class Anaerolineae; order JAAEKA01; family JAAEKA01; genus JAAEKA01. The sequence goes on from JBFYTD010000121.1 coordinate 5,506, forward strand.
AAGGTTCACCGGGTTTTTCGGGCGTTAGGGTGAGGTGAACTTTCCCCTCACCCCGGCCCTCTCCCCAGAGGAGAGGGGGCATGCGCAGTTCGGTTCCCTCTCCCTTTGGGAGAGGGTTAGGGTGAGGGAAAGTCCCACGCCGCGGCCGGATCGATGCGCAGCCCGCAGCCGTCCAGCCACAATGAGGAAGGCACGTTGTTGCTGAACAACTCCCCCGTGCCGACACCATGCACGCGGCCGTCGTCCAGCGCGCTGGTCCACTGGGCGATGGCGTTCAGGCCGATGTTGGACTCCAGCAGCGAGTTGATCCACCACTGCACGGCCAGCGGCCGGGCTGCTTCGATCCAACGCTGACATGCGGCCAGCCCCCCCAGCAGCGACGGCTTGAGCACGATGTGCTGCGGCCGGATCGTTGCCAGCAGCAGGGCAGGGTCGGCCGCAGCGATCAGTTCCTCGTCCAGGGCGATCGGGATGGGGGAGGCCGCGCATAGCCCGGCCATAGCCTGCCACTGGCCGGGCGGGATCGGCTGCTCAAGGAAGGCCACGCTCAGGTTGGCCAGCTTCTGCAGACACTCCAGCGCCTCGGCCGGCTGCCACGCGCCGTTGGCGTCCAGCCGCAGCTCGATCTCGCCAGCCGGCCAACGGCGGCGCACCTCAACCATAAAAGCCAGCTCATCTTCGAAGGGCAGCGCCCCCACCTTTAGCTTGATTACCCGGCAGCCCTGGATGATCTTGCGCGCGATCTGGTCCAACATAGCGGACGGTGTGTCCATCCAGATCAGGCCATGAATAGGCAACGCAGCCTCCCCCCGGCTGAAGGGAGTG